>NZ_JBLZFX010000103.1:0-21155 GCF_050753345.1 Alkalinema pantanalense CENA528
GGGTGGGGGCGGGCGGTTGGCTCAGGGCTTGCACGATGCGGCTGAGCACACCTTGGCTGGCCAACCAAATCATGACGGCAGCAAGGGCCGAGGAGGCTCCCACAAACATCAAGAGCTTTTCAGCCAAGCCATAGGACGCTTTGCGCTGTTCTTGGCGAGTCAGTTCTGTTGGGGAAAGGGGCAGTTCTAAAGCATCCTGGCTGTTCGCGATCGCACGCATGCTGGGCTGTTCCGGAGGAGCCATTACAAGGCCGGGTCGGGAAGCCACGAAAGCTGCCAAATCGAGATTTAGGGCAGGTTTAGGCGGCTCTGCCACTTTGACAGGTTCCGTGGGTGGCAATAAACTGCCATCCAAAATTTGGTCAACATCGCCAAACAACTCGTCCATTAAGCTGCTGGCGTAGGTGTTGGACGATGGAGACGATCGATCGGCTGCCTGTTGCGTTTCAACAGGAGCGTCGATATCTGCGTTCCACGACTGTTCTAGTAGGATGTGTTCGTTATTGCGATCGTGTGACATAGCGCTTCCACCAACCCATTCTGTCGGATTGTCTCCAAGAGATGTCTAGCAGTCTACTCGAAAAATCAAAAAACGCTACATATAATGTGGGACTTTTCTAAAAATCCGCCTTCAGGGCGAGGGTGAAGGCAGATATAGCGGTTTCGTTTGTTTTGCTGAAGGGCTTTTGAGGGTGTGCCAATCCTGAGTGTGCCAATCTTTTAAGTGGCATGTTTAGGAGTTGGGTGGTGTTGGCGGGTGAGGGGTAGACGGGTAGACGGGTGAATATCTTGGGGGTTTTGGGTTGTAGAAGGGGAGGAGATCTGTCTGGGGCGATCGTCTGAGGGGCGATCGAACAGCGCCGATCGAGGACTTAGGAAATGAAGGGGGAACGGTAAAGATGAGCTACGTTATGGTGGATGTGGAAACGGATGGGCCGATTCCGGGAGATTATTCCATGGTTTCCTTGGGGGCGATCGTGGTGGAGCCGTCCCTGAGTCAGACTTTTTATGCGGAGTTACGGCCAATTTCCGATCGCTGGATTCCGGAGGCTTTGCAGGTGAGTCAGTTTACCCGTGAAGCAACCCTGCTGTTTGAGGAACCCCAAGGGGTGATGGAGCGTTTTGCCCAGTGGCTTGATGCGGTGAGTGTTGGCCGTGCTTTTTTTGTTTCTGATAATAACGGGTTTGATTGGCAGTTTGTGAATTGGTATTTCCATCATTTTTGCGGTAGAAATCCGTTTGGGCACAGTTCTATAAACTTGGGTTCGCTGTACAAGGGGATCATGAAGGATACATTTGTGAATTTTAAGCATCTTCGCCAAACGAGCCACACGCACAATGCTTTGGATGATGCTAGGGGAAATGCCGAAGCGTTGTTAAAGATGAAGACTGAGTTGGGACTGAAAATTAGTTTGAAATAGGAGCCGCGTAGCCATGGGTCGCACCTCCGTTTCTCTACCCCTCTAGAAAGTTAATGAACCTTTTGTGGGTCTTCGACTCGCTCCATTCCAGCCTCAGCAGTTAAAGAAATACCAAAAGACGGGCTTTCCTGATGTTCTAGTGCCATTATGGAAATATATTTTATTCACTTCTCTCTAATCATCGTCCAACGGAAAGGAGCCCTATGTCGATCGACCTTGAACTGCCCAATATTGGCCCTGAAGATGTCTCAGGTTCAGTCAATTTGATCGAAGCGATCGAAACCGTTATCGATAGCCTGGATACCACCAATTCAGCAATGGTCAGCCAAGGCGATAACGGCCATCTCTGGAAGTTCCAGTACGGCTCCGTCGAAGTCTTTGTCCAATTAACGGGTGTTTCTGACGACGACGTATTAACCGTGTGGTCTAGGATCCTCTCCCTGCCTGTAGCCAACGAAGCCGCCCTCACCCGCAAACTCTTGGAAATGAACTGGCTGAGTACCTTCGAGGCCAGATTCGCGATCGCTGACAACCAAGTCATTGTCATGGCGAACCGCACCGTTGCTGACATTTCTCCCGGCGAAATCTCCCGTGCTATTACCGTTGTTGCCGCGATCGCCGATGACCACGATGAAGCCCTGATCGCCGAATTTGGTTCAAGCAACTAATCGCTATTCATTCATCCCTCAATTCAGGAACCTAGGGTAACCAATCGGTATTCTGCTTTAGCGACTCAATTGAGCCTACCAATTGAGTCTACAAATTTCATCTACAAGATTGCGTCATAAATTTGAACGGTGGAGGAGCCATCTCATGCAGCACAAACTATCTTGGAGCTACGGGCTATCAGGACTCTTAGCCATGGGGTTGGTCATCGTTCCATCGGCTCAGGCCAAGGAATTACCCAACTGTCGCCAACCCAAAACCAATTTAGAAAAAAGTATTTGCCAAGCTTCGGTGAATTGCGATAAACCTGTGACGCAATTGGATATGAACTTTTGTAGTGCTTGGGATGCAGAAGTCAGCGATCGTCAACTCAATCGGGCTTATAAACAACTGAGAGATCAATACCGAAAACAGAATGACCAACATTTTAAAAAACGAGATAACTATTTAGTTAATTCCCAACTTGCTTGGATTAAATATCGCGATACCCATTGCCAATGGATTGCGAGTCGCTTTGATGGGGGCAGTGCGCAACCCATGCTCTACAGCAGTTGTATTGCTACGGTCACGCAGCAGCGCACCAATGAATTGCAAGAAGAATTGGATTTTGAACAAAATCATTAATTGGGCATGGGTAATGCAGCCTAGGTTTACAGTCTACGTCAAATAATCTATGTCTCAAACTTGGCGATTGATTCCGCTATTGTGCGCCGATGGCAAAACACAAATGGCGATCGATCTCTATTTTTTAACCCGCCATGCCCTCGGCCACCATCCCCCTGTCCTGCGGTTCTATACCTGGTCCCCCCCCACCCTGTCCCTTGGCTATCACCAGCACAGTTATCCTGAAGCTTGGAATCATTTAATATGGCAAGGGCAACCGATCGATCTCGTGCGCCGACCTACGGGAGGACGGGCCGTTTTGCACCAAGGCGATCTGACCTATGCCGTCATTGCCTCTGGGTTTGCAACTAACCGCATGGAAAGCTACCAGCAAATTTGTCAATTTCTGATGCAAGGGCTATCCACGATCGGCATTGAACTCCATTACGGAACCGCTGGACGGGGCTACATCCAGAACCCCAACTGTTTCGGCACTGCAACGGCAGCAGATCTAGTCATGTCCGACGGCAGTAAACTGATTGGCAGTGCCCAAGCCCGCAAGGAAAACGCCATCTTACAGCATGGTTCCCTTCGCCTCAATCCCGATCGGGCTCTCTTTACCACTGTCTTTGGCGCAACTGACTTACATCTCCCAACGTTATCTCCAGAGCAACAGGACATCGATCGAGTCATAAATGCTTTAACCCAAGCGGCGATCGATTGCTTTGGCATTGATTTGATCATGCAACCCTTAACGGTGGAGGAACAGCAGGAAATACAAAACATCACCAGTAGCGTTTAATCTCTTCAATCAGATCAGCCACCAGTGAAGCAGTTTTAACAAAAACGGGAACAGAGTGGAACCATTAAGCCAATGCAGAATTTCCAAAATCCGGTGGAACATCTTGCCAACGGCCATTCCCCACGGCTCG
The DNA here is from genome assembly GCF_050753345.1 of Alkalinema pantanalense CENA528. Lineage (NCBI taxonomy): Bacteria > Bacillati > Cyanobacteriota > Cyanophyceae > Leptolyngbyales > Leptolyngbyaceae > Alkalinema > Alkalinema pantanalense. The sequence goes on from NZ_JBLZFX010000103.1 coordinate 3,623, forward strand.
GATCGCTTCCTTTAGATCCACATCTCCAGTGTAAATAGCGCGACCCACAATTGCCCCAGTCACCCCGATCGCTTCCAGTCCCAGCAAATTCAGCAAATCCGTGACCGAACTAACGCCACCGGAAGCAATCACTGGAATATTGATATTCGTCGCCAGTTCCCGCAATGCGTCTAGATTCGGGCCTTGCAAAGTTCCATCGCGATGGATATCGGTGTAGATAATCGCCGCTGCCCCCAGTTGGGCCATGCGTTGCGCGAGATCGATCGCTTCCACCTCCGAAGTTTCTAACCATCCCTTCGTTGCCACCTTGCCATTGCGTGCATCAATGCCCACAATAATCTGACCGGGAAACTCACCACACAGATCACCTACCAGTTGCGGCTGTTCCACCGCCACCGTGCCCAAAATCGCACTGCGTACCCCTAAGCCCAGCAAATCCGTTACCCGTGCTCGATCGCGCAAGCCGCCCCCCACCTGCACAGGAATCTCCAATGCCTGCACCACTTTTTCGATCACGGGCAAATTGACCGGCTCTCCCGTTTTTGCCCCATCGAGATCCACTAAGTGCAAGCGGGTAGCCCCTTGATCCTGCCATTGCCGCGCCACGGCCACCGGATCTTCCCCAAACACCTGGGATTGGGCATAGTCCCCTTGGTACAACCGCACACAGTTACCGCCCAAAAGATCGATCGCGGGAATGACTTCCATAGCCTCAGTTCACATAGGGTACAGGGTAATAGGGTACAGGGTTTGGGAACGCAGAGGTAGAGGTAATTTTCTCAACCAGCCTGGGTCATTCACTGGCGTATAGTGGCTACAGGTCTGCATAACTTCAGGTGTATAGACGGCCCATGGACAAAGCCCTAATTGCCAACTTTGCAGCGGCACTCCTTGCCATTGTCAACCCGATCGGGAACCTACCAATTTTCATCAGCTATACCGCTGGAGAACGCCAAGGGGTACAACGTTGGCTTGCGCTGTTTATTTCCGTCACCATTGTAGGATTTTTGCTGCTGTTTTTAATCACAGGCTCAGCCATTCTGAAATTCTTCGGTATCTCTATCGCGGCCTTTCGCATTGCCGGGGGAATTTTACTGCTGCTGACAGGCATCGGTATGGTGCGGGGTCACCAAATGCAACGGACCCACGAAATTGCCAATCAAGCTAAATACACCGATTTTATCGAGGCAGAATCGGTCTATCGCAAAATTCTAATTCCCTTGGGAATCCCGATTTTCGTTGGCCCTGGCTCAATTAGCACTGTGATTTTGTACAGCAGCCAAGCCCGCGATCGGGTGACTTTTCTGGCGCTAATGGGCGTTACTGTCGCCATTTCCCTCTTCACCCTGGTGATCCTGATGAGTAGCCTCTGGATGCGCAAGGTATTGGGCAAATCTGGTCTGGACATCGCCACTCGGATATTAGGGTTGTTCCTCGCCGCGATCGGCGTTCAGTTTATTCTCAGTGGACTGGCCGCTGCCACCATCAACTTCATCAGCCCTGATATCCAGTAAGGAAGACAGCTCATAGATAAAATTTTCCTAAGTCTCACTATCCAATCAACATCCAATCAACGGAGAAGCGAGTCGTGCAGCCATCGCCGATCGACCCACAATTTTCTTCCGTAAATTTAATTGATTACTGACATTAATTAAATTAATCCAAAGCTTTGAGAGCCTAGCCCATTTTTGCGCCAAGATGAGCCAAAGCGTTATGGGCATAGGAGTTTAGGTTGTCTTCGCATCAGGCTACCATCAACTTGCCAGAGGTTTGGGCTGCTCAAATGATCTCCTCGCTACGCTTTTACAGGGATTTATGACATACAATTGCAGGCAACTCGTGTTCTGCCGCTTAGGGGTTTTCTATGAGCATCGGATATGTCGCGCTCGTCCTCCACGCCCATTTACCATTTGTGCGGCATCCTGAGAGCGACTTTGTTCTTGAGGAAGAATGGCTCTACGAAGCTATTACCGAAACCTACATTCCTCTGATCCAAGCCTTTGAGGGACTGAAGCGGGATGGGGTGGAGTTTAAGCTGACCATGAGTATGACACCGCCCCTGGTGTCAATGTTGTTGGATCCGTTGTTGCAGGAGCGCTACGACGAGCACTTAGCGACGCTGGAAGAATTAGCTGAGCTAGAGATCGATCGTCACAAGCACAACGGCCACATGAAGTATTTGGCGGAATACTACGCCAACGAATTTCATCAAGTTCGGTTGATTTGGGAAAAATACGATCGCAATCTAGTTACAGCATTTAAACAGTTTCAAGACTCCAATAACCTGGAAATCATCACCTGCGGGGCTACCCATGGCTACCTGCCGCTGATGAAAATGTATCCCCAAGCGGTTTGGGCTCAGCTCAAAGTGGCCTGTGAGCATTACGAAGAAACCTTTGGGCGCGCACCGAAGGGCATCTGGTTGCCGGAATGTGCCTACTACGAAGGGCTGGAGCGGATGCTGGCCGATACGAATCTGCGCTACTTCTTGACCGATGGTCATGGCATTCTCTACGGACGTCCCCGGCCTCGCTTTGGAACCTATGCGCCGATCTTTACAGAATCGGGAGTCGCTGCGTTTGGACGCGACCATGAGTCTTCTCAACAGGTGTGGTCGTCGGAAGTAGGCTATCCCGGTGCGGTAGAGTACCGCGAGTTTTACCGTGACCTGGGCTGGGATGCGGAGTACGAATACATCAAGCCCTACATCATGCCCAATGGTCAACGGAAGAATGTGGGAATTAAATACCACAAGATTACGGGTAAGGGCCTAGGGCTGAGCGATAAAGCGCTATACGATCCCTACTGGGCGCGGGAAAAGTCGGCGGAACATGCGGGCAACTTCATGCAAAACCGTCAGCAGCAGCTATCTCACCTGCACGGGATGATGCACCGCAAGCCGATTGTGGTGTCGCCCTACGACGCGGAACTGTTTGGTCACTGGTGGTACGAAGGCCCTTGGTTTATTGACTACTTCATGCGTAAGTCTTGGTTTGACCAAAACACCTATGAAGTGACCCACTTGGCTGATTATCTGCGCAGCAATCCAACCCAACAGGTGGTCAGACCGTCCCAATCCAGTTGGGGGTACAAGGGCTTCCATGAATATTGGCTCAATGAAACCAATGCTTGGATTTACCCCCACTTGCACAAGGGTGCTGAGCGCATGATTGATCTCTCCCGGATGGAGCCGCTCGATGAGTTGCAATGGCGCGCGCTCAACCAAGCGGCACGGGAATTGCTTTTAGCGCAATCGTCTGACTGGGCTTTCATTATGCGGACGGGAACGATGGTGCCCTACGCGGTGCGTCGGACTAAGTCCCACCTGCAACGCTTCCATAAGCTATATGACGATCTGCGGGAAGGCAAAGTGGATTCGGGCTGGCTGGAAAAAGTGGAAGCGATCGACAACATCTTCCCGAACATCAACTATCGGGTCTATCGTCCACTCTAGGTCTAGCAGGGCACAGCGGTCATTGCACGATTTGCAACTGTTCAATTACCCGTGCGCCATATTTCTGTTGACGGCTCCAAGATTCTCCAATAGGTGTTTACTCCCCTCGATCGTGACCGATTGAGGGGAGTTTTTTATCCATCCGAGTGATTGAATTCTCTGTAGTGGGCCTGGATCACAATCAGCTAGATTGCCAGATTAACTTCAGTTTTTTGAGCTTGCCCATGACTTGTTTCACAGGAGAGCGCTTCTGGCGGTTTTTTATCACCCGAGCCGGATTCCCCACAGCAACGGAATAGGGCGGAATATTGCGGGTGACGATCGCCCCAGCTCCAATCACACTATGGGAGCCAATTTCCACCCCATCAACAATTGTGACGCCCGATCCGATCCAGACGTCATCCCCGATCGTAATGCCTTTGAAGGTGAGGGGTTGTTGGTGAATGGGGACATCGAGGCGGTTGAAGCTGTGGTTAAAGCCCAGGATCGAGGTGTGGCCGCCGATCCGCACGCCATTGCCCATCGTGACTTTGCCCCGCACCACGGCAGAGACGTTAATCGAGCAATGGTTGCCCATTTTGACGGTGTGGCTGACGTGGGCATGGGCTGCGATGTAGCACCCTTCCCCCATTACCAAGGATTCTGGGAAGATTCCAGCGAGCTTGGAAATAAAGCACTGGGCACCGAATGTCATTTGACCTTGGCTAGCTAGGGCTGCTTGCCAGTCAAGCTGCTCCTGCTTTTCCGCAGCGGTTGCCGTTGCCCAAAATGACCAAGGTTCAAAATCAAAACGATAGGTATCTGGGAAAGTTTCCATGGCCTCGCCTGCAATCAAAGGGCATTGATGGCATTGTTCCCGTAGGATGCTGGAAACTAACGGGGGTATGGGTTTAGGTGGTTGGTCTAGCCTTGGGATGGGTGACCTGGGATTCGAACCCAGAACCAGCGGATTAAGAGTCCGATGCGCTACCATTGCGCCAGTCACCCTTGCACGTATTCTACTCTATCAGATCTTATCGCCCCTGAAAATGGTTTTTCTCAGTGAACCTGTATTCAATTCTGGCGGTGGGCTGTATCAGTAGATACTCAGAACTTTCTGGTCGGAGAAAATCTTCTGGGGATAGTGCCTTAATTGCGTTTGATCCGTAAATTTGATGAGCTAGACAGATCGAACCTGTGCTAAATCTACGCTAAGTGCAAAGAATTCTATCAAGATCCCATTAACCTCCGTGAAATTACGGTTAAGCATGATATTTTTGAGATCCAGTAGATTCCTGGTTTTACAGGTTAAACTGGATTGCGTAGAGATGCAATGAGTCCCTACAGACTATGAATTTTTTGCTAAATCGTTCGACGATCGCTGATCACTCAGTTAATTCTCCATTCTCCCCGACTTCAGTTGCGCCGTTAGAAGTCGGTGGGGCATTTGATTCATTGGTTAGTTTGGAAGAGCTGGTGCCCGATGGGGATTGGCAAGAGGTACTCAGTGCAACCTGGGGATTGCCCTACGAAGAATTACGACCCACTCGCCCCCAATCTTGGCTGCAAGCTTTACGATCGGTTTTCCCGTTCGGTAGATTTGGCAAGCGGTAATCAAGCCGGTTAGGCTGGTTGCTCTCCATTCCCGTGGCAGGACAGTATGCCGATCGAGAAATTCTCTATTCACGCTACTGTCTATTCGCACTTTGCTGACTTCCACGGTTGCGAAGAGATCTAGGCCAACGTTCGCGATCGAGCCATCCCAGGCGATTTAGGACGATTGAGAGCGTAATGCAATAATCGTTACAGTCTCCACCCAAGCCAGTCCAGCGATGTAATTGAGGTTGATTTTGGGAGTAGAGACATTGCCATCCCCTCCGAGGGCAATCAGTGGAATGGACGACAAATAATACAAACGAGGGATAGATTTTCCAGGGTCAGGGCATCGCTCCAAAGAAAAGCCTTGAAAGCCACAGGATCTACTCGTTGTAGGACACAGCAGATTTTGCAACGGCTGTCGGGCAGAAGGCGACGCTATCAAACTTGGTTGAACCGCAACATCAGCCAGAAGATCATCAGCACGGCAAAACCTGGCAATACACTGGCAACCCAACTGTTGAAATTAAGGACTTGCTGGGTATCCGTGAACGAACGAACCCATCAACAACCCATCAACAAAACCGAAGGCAGACGCTCCAATAGTTGGGCATTCTACCAAGTTGCGTCAGCGCTTGGGCTACAAGGGCAATTCAGGCAGATGTTGAGTTGATTGTGAGCAAACTCCGCTTATAGAGCCTATTTGAAATCTAGGGCGAGAACCTTGCCTTCCCAAGGCTTTTAGATCGTTTTCCTCAACCTAACCCCTGGTATGCTTCTGGGATCAATCTACTGCCTTCTTAAACCACTGATAGGATCTAGCTATTGGAGGCTGTAGGTCAATCAAAATAGAAAACAAGAAAACATGGGGAACTCTTTACAAATCCCCCATGTTCAGAATTCGCAACCACATTAACAGGCATTCATGATCCTGAAGCCGTAACTATCACCTCAGAATGCTCAATTACTTCTTTTTCTTATCCTTTTTGTCCTTCTTTGCCTTCTCCAGAGGTTCGATCGTAGCAGAACCCTCCTGATGTGCTTTACGATGCTTCGCCTCTACCACCGTATGTACATTTCCACGGGGTTGAAAATCTCCCTTTACCGTCATCTCTAACGGATCACAAGCCGCCACCAAATCATCCAAAATCTGATTCACCGACTCTTCGTGGGAAATGTATTTATCCCGATAGCTATTGACATACAGCTTAATCGCCTTCAGCTCAACGACCTTCCCATCGGGCACATAATCTACATGAATTGTCGCAAAGTCCGGATAACCCGAAAACGGACATTTACAGGTAAACTCCGGTAACGTAATGCTGATATTGTATTCTCGACCCGGACGCGGATTCGGAAACGTAATCAGCTTCCCTTCCTCAATTTCCCGTTCGCCGTACTTCATTGTCGCTTGGCTTGCTTCAGCAGTAGGTTCCACCATAACCATCATTCCTAGCAGGGTTCAACAGGACTCATTCAAGACTCCCTCGCTGATGATACGCGAAAGCGATCGTCCTTGTGGCGTTTTACCCGCATCAAGTTAGATGGGCTGGCGTTTGTCCAGGCTCTGTTGGGGGAAGTCCACAGGGTAGACTAGGCATGGACAAGATATAGACCCGTATCAATAGACCTTGTCAGTTGTTGTATCAGTTGTTGTGAGGACTCTCCATGGAATGGACTGCTGAAGCCGAAGCCAAGCTGAAAGAAATCCCCTTTTTCGTCCGTCCTGCCGCCCGCAAGAAAATCGAAAAACTTGCAGAAGACATGGGCGCAACCCAAATCACTGCCGCAATTTACGACCAAGCCAAAGCCAAATTCGGCAGCAAGTAACGATCGCTCTTCCGCCAGTCATCTCCTGCGATACAATGTCCGTTCAATGAACATTCTGCATTGCACCATCCGTCGGAGTGGGCTGGCTTGGCATTAACCGATCGATCATTGACCGATCGAGCGGTGCCTTAAACAGTTGCCGTAGCACCTCCGGCGATTGTTCGATCGGCGTGGTGCTAATTTTCAAAATCGGCTGGCTTGGTTCCGGCTGACTCAAGCGTTGAATTTCCCGCTCAAACCGCGATCGACCTTGGACAAAAAACTCCGTCGGAGCCGATGGCGTCAAATCCCGTTCTATACGATTCAACAAATTGGGCATCGAGGCGGGTGAAGATTCTTGAGCCGTGGCCGCTGGAGCCAACACCAAGCTACCAAGGGCGATCGGCACCGCGATCGTTGCAACATAGAGCCATCGAGCTTGCATAGGGGTACCTCCCCATAAACGTGAATTACTGCACCCTGCTCTACTTTGATCCTAGCACTCCACTTCAGGGATCTGGATGATGGCAATCCGGCTCGTTCTCTCCTTGGCTTGCCCCAGACCCACGATCGCGCCACGGTCTATCGCTCAAGATCTATCGCGCCAGAGTCTCGGGATCAATGCCCAACTCACGCAGTTTTTCAGACAAGCGTTGCGATCGGGCTTTTTCCTGTTCCAGTTCCTGGCTGGTCTGCTCGAGCTGCACCGCTAATTCCGTCTGGCTCAAAAACCGCTGCCCCGAGGGATAAAACACCTGCAAGTTGTCACCCGAGCAGTCAAAGCGGATCTGCAAGCGTGGGCTGACCCATTCCGTCTCAAACTCCACCACATCCAGCCCCTCATCCCCCCGCAGCCAACCCCGAAACTGCCCCGTGTCTGGGTCATAAATGTAATATTCCTCCACGCCATGGCGATCGTAGAATAGTAACTTACGCTCCATTTCCTCGATCGTGTTACCGGGCGAGAGAATTTCAAACACCACCTGCGGCGCAATATTGTCCTCTTCCCATTGCTTGTAAGAACCGCGATCTTGTTTAGGTCGGCCAAATACCACCATGACATCGGGAGCCGTGCGCCGCTGATTGCGACCTTGGATGGGATACCAGAGCAAATCGCCAGCCACAAATACGTTGGCATCCTCAGCGAAGAGAATATCAAGATTCTTTTTGAGCAGAACAATCCATTCAAACTGCTTCGTATTATCTGCCATCGGCTGGCCGTCACTGTCTGGATAGATTACGGAGTCCGGTTCAGTGGGAGATGTAATTTTTTGGGAAATAACCATAGCTGTAATTCCCGAGAGATGAGGTTTTAGCGCGTTGGAAAAACTGGAAATTTGGACTGGGATACCCTAGCCTACCATACGGGTATCAGTACAAATATATTAAATTATCCTAAATTGCTAAGCCCCTCGTTTTGCCGGAGTTCCGATCGTTTGCCCGATCGTCCCCGTCAGGTTGGTATCCTGCAAAATGGCTCCTTCGCACAGTGCCCCGGATAGATCCGCCCCCGCCAGATTCGCCCCTGCCAAACAAGCTCCCGACAAATCCGTCCCTCGCAACTTCGCCCCCCGCAGGTCAGCCCCCCGCAGATTCGCCTGTTGCAGCTTGGCTCCGGTGAAATCCGCCTTCTTCAGCGTGGCCCAGGATAAATCCGCCTGACTCAACTCCGCTTCACCAAAGCCCGCCCCATAGGCATACACCCGCACCAAATGGGCTTGGATTAACTGCGCTTTGTAAAACTGCGTGCGATAGAGATGGGCGTCCCGCAACTCAGCTTCGTAGAGCGTCGCCCGCGTCAAATCCGCCTCCGCCAAATTCGCTTCGACAAAATTGGCAAAACAGAGGGCCGATCGTTGCAGTTGGGCCTCGGCTAAATCGGCATGGCGAAATTGTGCTTGGCGTAATTCCGTCCCGATTAAGTTTACCCCGGTCAGATCCGCCTCCGAAAAGTTGCAGTTCTTCAGGTCAGAACTGATTAAATTAGCATTGACGAGCTTGGCATTGCGGAAATTCGCTCCGATCGCGCTGCCATTCACCATTTCAACTTCCGTCAAATTCGCCTGGTTGAACTCTGCCTGATGCAACAACGCTTTATTTAAATTCGCCCCCGTGAGGTTCGCAGCAATTAACTTAGCATTGCAAAAATCCGCTCCCTGGAGATTGGCCCCCTGGAGCTCCGTCCCCCGTAGGTTTCGCCCTGCCAATTCCGCCTCCCGCAAATCCACGATCGACTCCTGCGATCGCCACTGGAGCCACGCGATCGGGCCTTTGCCTAATGCCAATAGCGCTGCTAGATCCGCCATGGACTACTCTCGTCGTGTCTCCGTTGGAAAGGCGCGCCCCGGCAAACTTTCCAACGCTGCCAGTACGCCCTGTTCTGCTGCAATAATATCGCGCTCTTCGCCCCCAAGGTAGAGCCGCCCAAAACTGCCCACCGCTGAAATTTGTAGAATATTAATAAATGCCGCCTTTTCCGCTTCGTTAGCCGCCAGGGAGGCATAGGCCGCTGGTTCCACTTCCAAAACGTACAGCGTCTGCCCCGCCAAAATCATATTGCCGCGCCGGGTTCGGTTGATTAATTGCGTGTGGTGGGGAGTGATGTTGCGAATAATGCGGCTGGAAATGACCCGAGGCCGTAGACAATCCGTCGATCGCACCCCTAGGTAATCCATCATCGCCCGCCCCGCTGCGTGGATATCCCCCTGGCTGCTGGCATGGATCTCCATCAAGCCATAGAGCCGCTCAATAATCTGCACCCCTGGACTCACCTGAGCCGACTTGAGGGCGATGTCCATCATTTGGTTAATTTCAATCCCCGGTGACACTTCGATCCAAAGTGAGGCATCCCCCGGCAATGGCAAAAATCCCTGGGCTTCCGTACCCAAATAGGCCGCGTGCTGGCGTTGTAGTCGATCGATGTAGACGTAGCTGCGCAGGTCAATTCCCAAGGGAGTTCTCGCGAAACGGCAAAGCTCTCCCAGTATACGGGGGGGTGGGGACGGGTTGGAAGGGACGTTAGGAAGTCTAGGGAATAATATTAGGAAAACTTATAGTTTCAACTAAAATTCGTCGATGGCTAAATCGTTGAATCTGCCCCGACGTCTCAAGTTCTCCTAAGAGCCGAGTAATGGTGACCCGAGTCGTGCCAATTAACTCTGCTAAACATTGATGGGTCACAGGAATATCGAGTAATAAACCACTGTCGTGGGGTTGTCCAAATTTATAAGCCAGCCATTTCAATGCTTTTAACAGCCGAGAACCAATACGACGACAATGGATAATACTCAGTAATTCTTCAACTTGCTTGCTATGGGTAATTAATAACTCGTCTAGGTGCGGAACTTGGGGATGCAGCGATCGTACCGTGACGCGGGAAAGACATTCAATTTGGTAGGGATTCACCTGGGTCAGGGACGCACTGATAATATCCCCTGGCCCCCAAATACCAACACAACTGACATCGCCGGTTTCATCCCAAGTCATTGTGCGGATTAAACCCTCTTCGATCGTCCACAGGGTGTTATCTTCCAGGGGAAACGTGGCACCTTTCGCGAACCAGCGGATTTGACTGTTGGCTAGAGCGGTCGTGGGCAGGGTGGGGGACATTAAACGGGTATAAGACATACAACATACCTTGAGTGTTTTCTAACGATCGGGGCAATCGTGCAGAGCGAGGTTTCAGCATAAGACAGAGGATGTCAACCAAACGATCGCGCACATTAGAGGTGTTGTTATTCACACAGGAATCATTCACACAGAAATCATTCACACAACAGACGAAACGGAACCAATATCCACTCTCTATAAGCACTTGTACATAACGGTCTGTATACAACATTTTGTATATAACAGCCTATACATAGCGATCTGTACATAATCAATTGAGAAACTATCTATAACAATCCGATCTGATTTGTGAGTAGACTTTGGCTCAAAGCCTTGAAGCCTCTAGGTAGCTCTCTCACGATTCACGTTGGATTGCTATATACTTCACTTCTAGCACACAACTCTCTGCATATTTCTGCATATTCTTATCCACAGGTTCTTACCTACCCGCTGTCTTCATATTGTCTGCACATTCTAAATAATCGGTACGATCAAAGTTTGTACAATTCCAATAATTAACCCAAATAGGCTAGCAAAACCTCTCAATCACTTCAGCAGGAGAGTCCGTTATCCACCAAATTTTCACAATCTACAAATTTTTTCAATCTATATATTTAGCAAACACTTGATGGATCAGTCCAAACAGATGCACTTGTACAGTATAGGACATTTGGCAACAACGCTAAATCAAAAAGATTAATTTTTAGGATGAGATAAAGTGATTCCGATAAAGATTCAATGAATTAACAAAGTTACATCATAGTAATAATTACTTATTCACTAAGAGGAGGCTGAAACATCAAAAAAATCATCAATTTTTCCAGGGAGAATGGAATTTTTGGAAATATCCAAGTAACTACCAGATTTTCGCTATAAATCATGGATTGCTTAATCACCGGAATGCCAGATTGTGCAGAAGAAGGACAACTGTCTGAAGATTAAGATTCTATCCTGGCTATCAAACATAAAAATCGTCCAGATCTATCGACCTGGACTGATGCAACCAATTAGAACCAAATATTTTACTCGATGCTTGCTGAAGTCAGTTTCAGGCAACTCTGGGAGCGCAAAAATAGACCGGGTTCAATCCATTACTCTGCCGTATCATCATGGGCAAAGCGGTTATACAAGAAGTCCAAGGCATAGTTACGGATCTTGTAGTATTCCGGCATTTCCATCATTCGGCTCCGATCGCGGGGGCGCTTGAAGGGAATTTCCAACACTTCGCCAATTTGGGCCGATGGGCCATTGGTCATCATCACCAACTTATCTGCGAGAAACAGCGCTTCATCAATGTCGTGGGTAATCATCAACACGGTGTTGCGGCTGTTATTCCAGATTTTCAGCAATTCCTCTTGGAGTTCTTCCTTGGTAATGGCATCTAGCGCCCCAAAGGGTTCATCTAGAACCAGCACTTCGGGACGAATGGACAGCGCCCGCGCGATCGCTACCCGTTGCCGCATCCCCCCGGAAATTTGCGGGGGCGTTTTTTCCATGGCTTCCAGCAAACCCACCATTTTCAGGTGCTCTTTGACGATGTCGTCCTTTTCGCCCTTGGATTTATTGGGATACACGGCATTCACCGCCAGGTAGACGTTTTCGTACACCGTCAGCCAAGGCAGCAGTGCATAGCCCTGGAACACCACCATACGATCGGGGCCGGGACGGGTGATCGATTCGCCTTTGAGTTTCACCGTCCCCGCCGTGGGTTGGGAAAATCCGCTGACCATATTGAGCAACGTCGATTTGCCACAGCCGGAGTGCCCAATGAGGCAAATAAATTCACCTTGCTTAATGGTCAAATTAACGCCATCGAGGACGACATACTCGCCATCGGCAGTTGGGAAACTCTTTTTGACATCCTTCAGCACCAAAAAATCATCAGTTTCAGGTTGAGGCGCGATCGGACGAGGGTTTCTGGAGGTACTAACCATGGATTCTGGAGTAGATAAGGTTTTCATAGACTGGATTCCTGGGCAATTGTGGGTAATACCAAATGGATTGGGTCTAAGAAGCTAGCCCATTGCTGACCGATCGCTGATTACGCCGCCCGCGCCGTGGGCACACCTAACATGACATCTGCCATGTAAATGTCGTGCTTAATTTCTAAACTGTTGAGGTAGCTAATGGGATCATCAGCGGTGAACTTGCTGCCATCAAAAAGTTCGATCGCGCCTCGGCTGTAGGTCGTCATGTCCGACAGCCCCAATTCCCGCGCGGCCACACTAAACACACTCACCTTGCAGACCCGCTCTAAGACTTCCACCCAGTTGCGAGGAAAGGCCACATCACCCCAGCGAGCCATTTGGGTCAGCAACCACAGATTTTCCGTACGGCTGGGACGATTGGCCGTGCCCCCAAAGAAAACATGGTGGGACAGTTGGCGATTATCTTTGGTCACGCTACAGGTAGCCTGTTGTTGATCGCTTAGGTAAATGTATTCGTGATCCATGGATAAGTACTCTGCTTGAGAAAGAATTTCTCGTACTTCACCGTGGTGAGCAGGATTAGCACAGTATTGGCAAGCTTCCAGCAATGCTTTGACCAATGCAACGTGGGTGTTGGGATAGGCTAAAGCCCAGTCTTCCCGAACGCCGAGAACCTTACCAGGATGGCCATTCCAGATTTCCAAATCCGTAGCGATTTCGTAGCCAATTTCTTCCACCACGGCCCGCGTCACCCAGGGCTCCCCGATCGAATAGCCGTCGATCGTCCCCGATTGTAAATTAGCGACCATTTGCGCGGGCGGTAAAGGCAGCACTTCCACATCCTTGTCGGGATCAATGCCCCCTGCCGCTAACCAGTAGCGCAACAGCAGGTTGTGGGAAGATGCCGGGTGTGCAACGCCAAAGATGTGTTTCTTGTCCGGGGTAGATCGCAGAAAGCGTTTTAGATCATCCAAACTGCGAATGCCCTGATCGGCAAAGCGTTTATCCAGAGCGATCGCGTTACCGTTGCGGGTCAGGGTGAGGGAGGTCGCGACGGGAACGGGCTTGTCGTTCATGCCGCCCACGGTCATCCAAACGGGCATCCCCGAAGGCATCAAAGCCGCATCCATGTAGCCTCCGGCAATACCATCCTGAATGCCGCGCCAAGTGGATTCCCGCACCAGGTTTACTTCATCCAAACCATGGTGGGCAAAGAAGCCTTTTTCCTTGGCAATGACGATCGGGGCACAGGCCACCAGGGGCAAAAAGCCGATTTCCAAGTTGACTTTTTCTAGGCCGTGACGGGATACCACGGTTTGCTTGCGAGCGCGGAGCTTTTTAATTAACTTCTGTTGGTTCAGGAAGTAGATGATTTCGCTACGGTATTTGTAGTAGTTGGGATGCTCCACCACTTCCATGCGCTTGCGGGGACGGGGAATGTCCACCTCCAGGATTTGCCCAATGTTGGATTCCGGCCCGTTGGTCAGCATCACAACCCGATCGCTGAGCAAAATCGCCTCGTCCACATCATGGGTGACCATAATGGCGGTGACTTTATTTTCCTCGCAAATCTTCATTAACTGCTCTTGCAGATTGCCGCGCGTCAAGGCATCCAGCGCCCCAAAGGGTTCATCCAGCAACAGCAATTTGGGACGAATCGCCAAGGCCCGCGCGATCGCCACCCGTTGTTTCATGCCCCCGGATAATTGCTCAGGCGGCTTGTCCGCAGCGTGGCGCAGCCCCACCATGTCAATGTGCTGCTCAATCACCTCTTCCTGTTCTGCCTTGGAGAGATGGGACAGAACGTTTTTCACCGCCAGCCGAATGTTTTCCCGCACGGTCATCCAGGGCAGAAGGGAATAGTTCTGGAATACGACCATGCGATCGGGGCCGGGACGCAGAATTTGTTCCCCCTGCAACATGACCACCCCATCGGTTGGCACATCCAATCCCGCCACCATGTTCAACAGCGTTGATTTGCCACAACCGGAGTGACCAATCAGCGAGATAAATTCACCCTTTTCAATGTTTAACTCAATCCCCTTCAGTGCAACGTATTGCCCACCGCCACTGAGTTCAAAGGTTTTCTCTAAATTCTCAACTGCCACAAAAGTCATAATGCCTGCTCCTACAATTCTGGAATGAAGATTCTTGACCCATCAACGAATTAGAAAAGGTGAGAGAAACAAAAACAGAGGAGAACAGAACCAAAATCCTGTTTTGTCTCTCCCACCGCTCTTGCAGGGCAAGAGCAAGCTGGGATTAGCGCCGACCCGGCAGGAGACGAGCTTGTAACCATTCCATGAATTTGTCTAAACCCCATCCCACCAAGCCAATGTAGACCAGCGCCAAAATAATTTCGCTCACTTGACTATTTTGGTAGGCATTCCAGATGAAGAAACCAATACCCACAATTCCGGACATGACGATTTCTGCGGCGATAATTGCCAACCAAGCTAGACCAATGGCAATCCGTAAGCCAGTGAAGATATAGGGCAACGCGGAAGGGAAGAGAATCTTGAAGTAAAACTCAGATTTGGGTAGTTGTAGAACTTGAGCAACGTTGGTGTAGTCCTGGGGAATCTGTTTGACGCCAACGGAGGTGTTAATCAAAATTGGCCAAACGGCGGTAATGAAAATCACGAACAAGGCTGCGGGTTGATTCTGTTGCAACGCAGCGAGAGAAATAGGCACCCACGCAAGGGGAGGCACAGTCCGCAAAATTTGGAAAATTGGATCAAGGCCCTTGTAAATCCGTTGGTTTAAACCAATGATAACGCCAACGGAAATGCCTACAACTGCGGCTAAGGAATAGCCAATCATCACCCGTTGCAAACTTGCGAATACCTGCCAAAACAAACCTTTATCCGTACCACCCCGATCGTAAAACGGGTAGAGAATCAATTTCCAAGTCTCTTGAACGACCCGAATTGGCCCTGGTAGGCTTTGATTAAACAGCGAGAAAAATTGCCACAGGGCTAACAGAATGAACAACGTGATCAGGGGAGTGGCAATATCATCAATCCGCTGTCGTAGCTTGGCGTCTAAGACAAATCCTGACGAGGTAGAACGCTTTTGTGCAATGGTCATGGGTTTGTTCTCCTAAGTTTACTTGCTCTTGCGATCGATGCCTGGGAAATTACACGCGCTTAATCTTGAGGCTGGCTAAATAGGCTTCGGGATTAGCGGGGTCAAACTTAGTCCCATCGAAGAATTCCTCCACCCCACGGGAGGTACTGGTCGGAATGTCGGAGGCTGGTACCCCTAATTCCTGTGCAGCTTGTTTCCAGAGGTCTTCCCGATTGACTTGATCAATCAGCGTTTTGGCATTGGCTAAGGTTTCCTTCGGCAAGAAGCCCCAACGCACACTTTCCGTTAAAAACCAGAGATCATGGCTCTTGTAGGGATAGGAAACGCTGCCCTTAGCATCTTTCCAGTACAGAGCGGCTTTGGCGCGATCGTTGATTTCCCGCTCACCCATGTTGTATTTACCCATGAACGGATCGAGAAACACCTGCTCGGGCAATCCAACATATTCCCGCCGCGCCATAATCGAAGCCAATTCAGCACGATTGTCAAAGTTATCACACCACTGTTGGGCTTCCATTAATCCTTTCAGTAACGCCTTTGTTGCTTTAGGATGTTTATCAACCCAATCTTTACGAATGGCGAGGTATTCTTCCGGGTGATTCGGCCAGATTTCTGCGGTCAATGCCGACATGAATCCAATATTTTCCGTCACAATGCGGTAGGGCCAAGGGTCACCTGTGCTGAAAGCATCCATGGAACCCGCTTTCATATCAGCAACCGTTTGGGCAGAAGGAACCGTCAACATGCTGGCTTCAGAATCGGGATCGACTCCATTAGCTGCTAGCCAATAGCGCATCCAAAAATCTTGATTGACCGCAGGAAAGGTATTTGCTGCTTTGAACAGCGTTCCCTGGGATTTCATCTGTTCAAATACAGATTTATCTTGAAGTTTGAGACCAATGCCTTTGCCTTTATGTTTCCCTGCGATCGCGATTCCATTACCTTGGGTGACTAACTGTGCTAGCACATACATGGGAACCTTAGCCCCATCGGTAATGATGCCTTCTGAAATCAGATAGGGCATTGGCATTTGCCATTGGCCGCCATCAATCCCCCCTGCTGCCGCACCAATCTTGACGTTATCCCGTGCAGCTCCCCAGTTGGCTTGCTTGTCTACGGAGACTTCGGTCATACCGTATTTAGCAAAGAACCCTTTTTCTTTGGCAATAATCAGGGGGGCGGCTTCGACGATCGGAATGTAGCCCAATTTAATCGCTTTGACCTCGGGTTCTTCGCCCGCTTTCACACCGGAACCTGCCGCAACTGCGGGGGATGAGGACACTGCGGGCTTATCTTCGGGCGGATTACCCAGACACCCTTTCAGAAGAATCGAACTCATAGCCGTCGCACTGGCAGTCAGCACAAATTTGCGCCGTGAAAGCGCCATGTTCTTCCGAGACATTTCTCCCTCCTTAATCCAACAAACCTATGAGTTCAATAACCAAATCAATAGATAGCCAAATCAACCATTGTTTTCCAAAGCATTAGAAAGCATGGTGAAGGCGTTATAAAATTGGCGAATATCTATTAATTTGGGTGGAGCGAAACCTTGATTCAATTCAGCCAAACTAGCGTTTGACCGCGTCGCAAGATTCCGAAATCCATCTGATTCAGCGAACCAAATCAGGTAGTGTAGACCGATATAACTCCACAACAGATTGATTTGACTCGATACCTAGAAGGATTCATTGCTGAACTCTTCAATGATTAAATTATTCAGTAGGCAATCTGAAAAGTCTAGTAGCTACCCTTCATTAATTTTCGATGTGATTGATAAGAAAATCTTTGAGATGTTGGTCAGAATAACCTGGATTAGATTATCAGTAGTAACAAGACTCTATTCAACAGCGCTTCCAAGTGCAATACAGCGATCGAGAATTGATCAAGAATCAATCAATGGATTCCATAGGCTCTATTTTCCTGCGGTTCAATTGAACAATACTCCGGACAAAATTAAGCGGCGATGATGCCGTGTTCACAGAGGGTTGAGTAGTTGGGATGTGATTTAATCGAAGTCGGGTCAAGCTCTAACTTGTGAATAAATTGATTGAGAAGGTATTCATTGAAG
>NZ_JBLZFX010000104.1:0-21069 GCF_050753345.1 Alkalinema pantanalense CENA528
TTTTCGGGGCGCTATCGCAATCGCAGGAAGCGGTTTGGACTCCGGCTCAATTTGATTGCGGGTCTACTCAATTTTGAACTGGCACAAGCCACTTGATTCATGCAGGAGGTCTAATCTTTTTGCAGCGTGAAATAACTTCAACAGCCACCTAGAGAGGCTTAAAAGATACAGCATGCATAACGACAAGGAACAGAGACAATGCCAGAAGCCTATTTTGCTATGGACTGCTGTATCGATCAATCAAGCGAAGGGCTACAAGGAATTTGCTAAGAAATCAGCGCCCCACTCACCCTCCTACCCCGCCACCCTGCCACTTGAGATTTTATTTGTACGCTTTGCCCGAACCTAGCCCCTCTTTCAGCCTGCCTCAAACTGACGTAAAATTTTTAACTCCCAGCCTTGCTCAAAGCCATTCAACGTTCTATGGATCTCGAAATTTCTGACCTTCGTAAAGACTATACGTTTCAAGCGCTGAATGAAGCGGATGTCAGCCCCAATCCCTTTGAGCAATTCCGCATTTGGTTTGATCAGGCCCTCGCAGCCCAGTTGCTGGAACCTAATGCGATGACGATCGCCACAGCCAGTCCCGAGGGCATTCCCTCAGCTCGGATTGTGCTGCTCAAGGGCTTTGATGAACGGGGATTTGTCTTTTTCACCAATTACAACAGTCACAAAGGTCAAGAACTTCAAGCCAATCCCCACGCCGCGATCGTCTTTCTCTGGCGGGAATTGGAACGACAAGTCCGGATTCAAGGAACCGTGGAAAAGGTCGAGGCGACTGAATCAGATGCCTATTTCTACAGTCGGCCCTTGGGCAGTCGCTTAGGCGCATGGGCTTCGGATCAGAGCGCAGTGATCCCCGATCGCAACATCTTGGAAGATAAATTAATCCAGCTAGAAGCGAGCTATCCAGATGGAGAAATTCCGCGCCCCGACCACTGGGGAGGCTTTCGTGTGAAACCGACGGTCATGGAATTTTGGCAGGGACGATCGAATCGTTTGCACGATCGACTACGCTACCAAAAAGTCGGCGATCAAGGCAGCGAGATTTGGCAAATCGATCGCCTAGCAC
The DNA here is from genome assembly GCF_050753345.1 of Alkalinema pantanalense CENA528. Taxonomy (NCBI): domain Bacteria; kingdom Bacillati; phylum Cyanobacteriota; class Cyanophyceae; order Leptolyngbyales; family Leptolyngbyaceae; genus Alkalinema; species Alkalinema pantanalense. The sequence goes on from NZ_JBLZFX010000104.1 coordinate 1,073, forward strand.
CGTAAAGCATAGATGTGACCGATACATACGACCGATACAATAGTGCCAAGCATACGTGCCAAGAGCGACAAGAGTGCCAAGAGTACCAAGCATACTCTAGTACGAGTTAGTACTAAATTCATTACTAACTCGTACTAAATTCATTAAAGAGCGTTAAGCGCGTCAAGAGTGCTTAATCAACTAACACGACATTGGACAGCGCCAACCGCACTCCACTGCTTAGCAGCCCATCTTCTGCCAACCCTATCCGCCCCCAGCATTCATGTCCATTGATTTTGGCCCGTTTTTATTTACGATCGATCCCAATGCCATTGCGGCTACGGGATTGTGGTCGTTAGGACTTTATCTGGGATTTTCGCCTGTTGCCGGGTGGATGACCGATCAACTCTCCAACTGGATGAGTTACGTCGATCGATCACTCTACAGTTCTGCCCAGGAATACGAGCGCACTCGTCCAGCCCGTGAGGCACAAAACACCTTTTACGGTTCTTTGCTAAGCATCATTCCATTTTTTATCTTGGGTGCCCTGTGCAACTATGGGGTGGAACGCGGCCTCGGGCAGAATTGGGCAATCAGCGTAGCGCTACTTGTCTGTGTAGGATGTGGAGTCTATGAACTAGGGCGGCGTGATGGCAATGCCAATCGGGATGATTCAGATGACTAACTTGATCCATTCGAGTCTCCCCATCCGTCATGCCCTTGCCAATACTGCACTCTCTCTAACACCGCACAGCTTCTCAAGCCTGCATACAACACTGATACAGCATCTGATGATCTGATGAGTTGATACTCCGTTGAGTTTAACGATCCATCGGAGACAACTCCTCTTGAACAATTTGCGCTACCTTTTTAGCCGCTCCCGATGCTCCTCGGACTTGGCGCAGGGCTTCTCGCATTGCTTTTAACTGTTCCGGATGGTCTAAATAGTTGAGAATGCGATCGGCCACCATTTGGGGCGTCAAATGCCCAACCATCTCCGGGACAACTTCTCGCTTCGCCCAAATATTTGGCCAAGCCAGTAAGCCCAAACGTTTCAGTGCCAGGGTGTTAATGACTTTGGCAAACAGCGTCCCCACCCCCGGCAAGTTAGCCAAGAGTCCTAGAATGCCATCCCACGATCGCATTGCATCCAGTTGATTCGTGGGCAGCACCACAAGCATCGGAACCCCCAAAGCTCCTAACTCTGCGGTATTTGCCCCCACCGTTGTTAGGCATAGATCACATTGGCGTAGTAGCGAATGGTGAGGTGTCCGAGGGCCATCATCTCCCTCAGTCCACAGCTCAATCTCAAGCCCCCGGTCAGTCTTCAGATAGGAGATTTCTGGTGCAACTGACTTTTCAGAAAGGGCTGCTGATTTTTCAGGAGTGACTAAAGTGGCCGCAGCCCCACTCACTAGTTGAGCAATGGGATTTTGTGATGGATCGGCATACTTGGCAATCGTTGCAAGATCCAATGACGGTGCCACAGGAATCACAAATCGGGTGTTTGGGTAGACCGCAGCAACTAGTTCAGCCACTGCACAAAATAAAGGAACACCTTGACTCAATTTGGCAGGTTTGGATCCTGGCAATAATCCCACAGTGGGTCGAGAAGCGGTCGCAAGAGATGGCTCGTTTATTTCCACATCCGTCATGAGATCGCCCACAACCACACATTTCTGCTGATTGATCGGATTGAGGCCAGCAATGACTGAAGGTTGCATGACAGCGAAACGATCGATCCATCGAACCCACCGGACTTCCCATTCGGCATACACCACTGTTCGGTACCCCAGCCGCTGGCCCAACAGAACGGGAAAGAGCTGGTCTCCCCCTAGAAAAAGAATGACGCCCCGATCTCGCCAGTCCCAGGCATCCACCGTTTTGCCCCATAGCAGAAAAGGAAAAAAGTGTTCTGCCGCCTGCACCCGATCGACCTCAGGATAGCTCCGGGCAATCTCGGCCTCTCGGCCACTGGCATTGGGGCAGGGCGACAGTACCACCGAAATGCGCATTTGATCAACAGCCTCTCCAAACTGCGATCGTAACGCCTTGACCACAGGGCGCACCCAGGTACTCAATTCCCCAGGCCCATTGGACAAAATTAAGACATCCCAAGGATCGCAGGAACTATCCAAAGGCTGCACGGGATGGGGACGGATCGGATTGTGGATTTCGCTGTGCTTCACTACGTTATCTCTGTGATTTCTATCTCTGCAATTTTTATCTCTGTAATTTATTGAGCAGCCTGTCAGCCTGTTATCCAGTGTGAAGCCAAGCCTCCCAAAAGAGAAGAAATTTGGTATTCGCTCAGCCGCATCCATTCCTAGGAAGACCCGACACTGCAAGACCTTCAACCCTGTGAGCCGTCCAAAATGGGATCTCGGCACCACGATATATTAACGATCAAGCTAGAACGATCCAACAAAAACTGCTTTGTCCATCGCCGCTCACCATGGCCTCTAACGGCCCCTCATCACCATGCCCTCTGACCACCATAGCGTTCTGTTGCTCTCACCACCCGCAACAGATACTCATTCTATAGAACGCTTACTCTATCACTGCTCACCATGGCCTCTAACGGCCCCTCATCACCATGCCCTCTGACCACCATAGCGTTCTGTTGCTCTCACCACCCGCAACAGATACTCATTCTATAGAACGCTTACTCTATCACTTGGAATGCCCGGTAGCTGTCACCCATTCCATTAGTCGAGCGATTAATGTTGCAACTACGCATCATCCCTGCTTACTCATCATCCAAGGCAATGCTCAACAGTGGTCGTTTAACCAGTTACGGCGGCTAAGGACGATCGCGGACAAAAGTCGCATAACGTTGTTAGCCCTAGCCGATTCCCACCTTCAAAGTTGGCTGTACCAAGAAGATAACCCAGGATTTGATGGCTTTTTGGTCAACCCTGTCAGTCACGAAATTCTCCAGTCAGTACTCTGTTCTGCAAGTGCTCGTCAGTTATGTCGATAGGCAGGGCCATGGGAGGGTTCCTTGGTCACCACCTCCTTAAAGTCACCTCCTTAAAGTTACAGCCTTAAAGTCACATCACTCAGATTCACATCCTTCCTAGAGTCGCATCCTTAGAATTTCGAGGTCGATCGTGACTATGCTTGGGAGGAATCTCGTAATTTCACTGAAATGGCTGAATCTGATCAGCGATTCTCAGGCCCCATTTGGGTGAGATTCTCGACTACTCTAGGGAAGATAGTTCATCAACCGATGAATTTTGAAGTTGAGTCTATGACAGATGTAATCAGCCAAACAGCCTGTCAAGAATGGGTTATAGCCTAACTTGATCAGTGCTGCCCTCCCCATTTTGTATCCTAGTAAACTCTTTACAGGAGTTTAGAAAACAGGGTGCAACTTTGGTGAGAAAGGCTACAATCGGAAAAAGATTCCAAGCATTTAGTCATAAACCCTGTATAGCGGCACCTTAATCTGGATGAAATAGTTTTGTATTGTGGTCAGCTTTTTGGGACTTTCCGTGATAGTTCAGTCTCTCTTCCATCGTTTCCCATATCGGTTGATTCGATTTTTGGTTGAGGAGATTTCCTGAAGTGGCTATCGTCAGTCCATGTTATTTGTCACTGGCACACAGTTCGGCTGTTAATTACGATTGAGATGTGGTGCTGTCCTTTTACGATGCTTGAACTTCATCACTCTACGATTTAAGGAGCATGAGGAACGCGGCATGACCCAGGCCAACGACGTACTTGAACTAGAATTTGGTACCGCTGCCGAGGACATGGAGGCAGATGTTGATCTGTACGAGATGGACGAGGAGGATGAAGATGTTGAGGATCTTCCGATAGATGAAGAGGACGAGAAAGCTGGGAAAGGTCGAGTTTCTCGTCGTCGTGCTCAAGCTAAGAAGAAACACTATACGGAAGACTCGATTCGCCTGTACCTTCAGGAAATTGGCCGTATTCGTCTGCTGCGGGCTGACGAGGAAATTGAGCTAGCTCGGAAAATTGCCGATTTGTTGGAACTTGAGCGAACTCACTTCAAGTTAGAAGACAAGTTGCAGCGGGAGCCTTCCTTGGAAGAGTGGGCAACGGAAGTGAATATGCCGGTTCCTGCGTTCCGTCGCCGCCTTCACATTGGTCGTCGGGCCAAGGATAAAATGGTGCAATCGAATCTACGTCTTGTAGTTTCCATTGCTAAAAAGTACATGAACCGTGGGCTGTCCTTCCAAGATTTGATTCAAGAGGGAAGTCTGGGCCTCATTCGTGCCGCTGAAAAGTTTGACCACGAGAAGGGCTATAAGTTCTCAACCTATGCCACTTGGTGGATCCGTCAGGCAATTACACGGGCGATCGCGGATCAATCTCGGACCATCCGGCTCCCCGTCCACTTGTACGAAACCATTTCTCGGATCAAGAAAACAACAAAACTGCTGTCTCAAGAAATGGGCCGTAAACCCACTGAAGAAGAGATTGCCACTCGGATGGAAATGACGATCGAAAAGCTGCGGTTTATTGCAAAATCCGCGCAGTTACCGATTTCCTTGGAAACGCCGATCGGGAAAGAAGAGGATTCCCGTTTGGGCGACTTCATTGAATCTGATGGCGAAACTCCGGAAGATCAAGTCTCTAAGAACTTGCTTCGGGAAGATTTAGAAGGGGTGTTGGCGACCCTCAGCCCTCGGGAAAAGGATGTCCTGCGTCTGCGCTATGGTTTGGACGATGGCCGCATGAAGACTTTGGAAGAAATCGGCCAGATCTTCAATGTCACCCGTGAGCGGATTCGTCAAATCGAAGCTAAGGCACTACGAAAGTTACGTCATCCCAACCGCAACAGTGTCCTTAAAGAATACATTCGCTAATTCTAGTGGCTTCCAGGAAGAACTTTGTTCAAGCAGCGATCGCGCTTTTAAGGAAAACTTCCTGGGATAGAAGCCGCTGAATTACGAGAAACGGTTAATTCAGAGAGATTAGTCACTCTGAGAAAATAGCTAAATACCCAAGAGCATTCCTGAAGAATGCTCTTTTTTATTGCCTAAGACAATAAAAAGCGGACAGCCCAGTGGAATGTCCGCAAAACTTGCTTTTAAGGTTGACCGAGATTCAGAAAACTTACATTAGACCCAAGAATTCGAGGACGCCTTGACCCGAAACAACTTCCGTGATCAAAGCTGCAACAAAACCGATCATTGCTAACCGACCATTCCACAATTCAGCTTGGGGCGTAAAGCCAAACTTCCAAGCATTGCGATCTTCAACAACGGGGGTTGTGACTTTTTGAGTGTCTTGCATGGTTAATACTCCAGGGCGAACTAGCTGTTAGTACCAATGTAAATCATTATTACGAAATGTGCCAAAATATTACGTCAAAAAGTCAGAATTTATTAACAATTAATAATTTAAGTTTATTTTTTCTTGCATATTTTTTATTGGCAAGACTGGTTGACAAGACCACTAGATTATAGAGAATCCCTTCTTCATTCATCCCCTAACTCCTAAAACAGCAAGCTTATGTCTTTAATTCCATGGGATAGTTGGCCGTTGATCCAGAAGATGCCGTTATCATGGAAAGACGCTGGGTATTTGTAAAGAATCATGTTTGTAAAGAATCATCAATGAGTGTTTCCGATTCTGGGTTTGCGAAGTTCAAGGCAACGGTGCAGGACAAAGTGCAAGACACGGTTCAAAGCAAGTTGCTTTTTGGTCATGAGCCATCGCCTGAATTACTGGCGATTCTGCTGGTCTATTTCGTGCAAGGCATTTTGGGGTTGGCTCGTCTAGCAGTCAGCTTTTTTCTAAAAGATGAGTTGTCCTTAGGCCCTGCGGAAGTTTCTTCCTTACTGGGGGTCGTTTCGATTCCTTGGATGGTCAAACCCTTGTTTGGCTTTATTTCCGATGGTTTACCGATTCTGGGATATCGCCGTCGCCCCTACCTGATTCTTTCAGGCATCTTAGGGGTCATCTCTTGGATCTCTTTGGCGACTTTAGTACACAGTGGCTGGTCGGCGACGCTGGCGATCGCCCTGGGTTCGTTGTCGATCGCCATGAGTGATGTGATCGTTGATTCGCTGGTTGTTGAGCGGGCACGGGCCGAGTCTCAAAGTGCAGCGGGTTCCTTGCAGGCCCTCTGTTGGGGTGCTTCAGCAGTCGGTGGACTTCTGACCGCTTACTTTAGTGGATCCTTACTGCAACAGTTCAGTACCCAGACCGTTTTTCTAATCACTGCAACATTTCCATTAATTGTTTCTGCCGTCGCTTGGTTAATCGCAGAAACCCCACTGGAGGAAAAACCAGATTGGGCAGCTATTTCCCATCAATTTAGTCAACTGAAGCAAGCCATTGCTCAAAAAAGCATTTTCTTGCCCACACTGTTTCTGTTTCTTTGGCAAGCTACACCTACCGGAGAATCGGCATTTTTCTACTTCACAACCAATGAACTGGGATTCGAACCGGAATTTTTAGGGCGAGTGCGACTGGTCACCAGTTTCGCTTCGATCGCGGGAATTTGGCTATTCCAGCGCTTTTTAAAAAAGATTTCCTTCCGCATCATTTTTGGTTGGTCTACGGTGATTTCGTCAGTGCTAGGACTGTCTGCGCTGATTTTGGTCACCCACTTGAATCGGGAACTGGGCATTAGCGATCGTTGGTTCAGTTTGGGCGACAGTTTGATCTTGACGGTCATGGGACAGATTGCCTTCATGCCCGTCCTAGTTTTAGCGGCGCGGCTATGTCCCCCCGGTGTGGAAGCAACTTTATTTGCGTTGTTAATGTCTGTGGTGAACTTAGCTGGATTCGTCTCCTATCAAGGGGGCGCAGCGATGATGCGATGGCTAAATGTCACCGATCATAATTTTGAACAGTTATGGTTACTGGTTCTGATCAGTAATTTGATGAGCCTATTGCCTCTCCCTCTATTAGGATGGTTGCCTTCTGCGGCGGAGTTACCGACAGGAGATGACGAAGTTCCTGTGGTCATCGAATTAGATAGTTCGTCCTCTAAACATCTCGGTCAGCCATTTTTGCCAGATGTCATGTCAGAACGAGTTACCGATCGGTTAGTGGTCAACCCAGCAAGCGCTCCAACCGCCCCGTCAATCAGCAACTTGGTGGAGTAATTGAAGCATTGCGGAATTGCCCAAGACAAGTCTGTCTAACGCTGGTTTATCTTCGTCAGAAATGTTAGCGCGATCGCCGTCGGCGTGATCGCGTCTTGTTTGTAAGGCTTTGGGAAGCTTTAGGCGAAGGTGAATTGCGATCGCCACGCCTCTGAAATTTCTGCATCCAGGATTGCAGGATATTAGGCCGAGATGGTTTTGGGAAAGGCACCACTGTTGGGCGAGGAATCGCCGCTTCAGGGAAGGACACGACTTCTGCTTCTGTGTTCTCCCGTGCGATCCGAATTAATAACGCAACGGAAATAAAACTGGACAGCATCGAGCTACCCCCATAACTCCAGAGGGGGAATGGTAAACCGGTGGTTGGCAGTGCCCCCGTTGCTACACCAATGTTTAAGAGGGATTGCCCCACAATCAGCACGACAATCCCGATCGCCACCAGGCGATGCACAATATTTTTAGCTTTTTGAGCAATATACAGTCCTAGCGTGGCGTAGCCGACTAACATCAGCAGGAGCGCAAAGCCGCCAATCAGACCAAACTCCTCCGAGAAAACAGCAAAAATAAAGTCGGTATATTGAATCGGTAAGAAGCCAAGTTTTTGGTGGGATTGGCCATAGCCCGTACCAAATGGCCCACCGGAACCGATCGCCATCAAACTTTGTGTCAACTGATAACCATCACCCGTGGGATCCGCCCAAGGATTGAGAAACGAGAGCACCCGTTTACGCTGATATTCCCGCAGGGCGATACTCAGGGTTGCCAGTCCCACTCCTCCCACTGCTGTACTGACTAGGTAAACCCAAGGCAAGCCCGCCGCTAAAGCAATCAACCAAATCACCATGCCACATAGGGCTGTTGTACTGAGGTTTGGCTGAATCAGAATCCCCAACAGAACAAGACAGAAAATCCCTAACCAGGTCAGGCGCGTTTTCCAAGTCAGGCGATCCCACTGGCCAAAAATACGGGCGCTTTGCAAGACCAGAAAAGGTTTCACAAATTCTGAGGGTTGCAGGAGGAAAGGACCGATCGGAATCCACCGAGCCGCACCGCCGATCGAGGCAAATCCGGGTAAATCCGTCACCCAAATTAAGCCAAGAAAGAGGAGCAAGCCCCAGTGTGCGGTGGAAAGCAGCGTGCGCAGAGGGGAATGGATAATCCAGTTAAAGCCCACCAAACCAACGAGTGCAAAAATTGCCTGCCGTTGCAGGTAGTACCAGCCATTGCCAAACTCGTTGTCCCCGGCGGGATAGGAGGCGGAAAACATCACCATCAATCCCACCAACAGCCAAATGAAGGTGAGCCATCGAGCTAAGCGGGCTTCGATCGCCCAATCCTTGGCCGTGGTGTCAAAAAAGGGAATGAGGTAACGCAGTTGCATGGCGAGTCCCGACGCTGGATAACTACCGACTCTGGATTAACGATTCTGAATCACTAGCGACTCTGGATATCGGACTCTACTTTAGCGAGATCTTCATTGAGAAAAACAACGATTTTTCCGGCGTAGTTCAACCCCTTAGGATTGCGAGCCACTTCTACCCAGTAGGCAAAGCGACGACCACGACGCAGTTCTCCTTGAAGGGCAGCGGCGATCGGTTTATTTTGGCGCAGGGCATTCCGTTCTTCCTGGGCAGTGGGATAGCTGTAGACCACCTCTGCTTGCTCGTAGTCCTGGGTAATTTCCAGTCCATAGATCGATCGCAGGGCTTCTTCAAGCCGCGCTTTGGTGACGCCGTAGAGCATATCAAACAGTTGCAGCGACTCACTGCGCACTACCCCACCCGAGGCCGACTTGCGGGTTAGTTTGCCCGGTGCAAACATGGACGCTTCAAAAATCATGCGCTGGGAGGCTGTGTTGCTCCGCCGTACTGTTAATTTTTCTCCTGGGCCTGGTTTAATACTGGGGGTCGATCGCATCCAAGTCGCCACTTCATCAGTGGATTGTCCCGGTAACGCGATCGCAGAGGACATCAAACAACTAGAAATCCCAAAAGTCCCCAAGGAAACCGCTAAGGCTGCTAACGACATTCGACGCATAATTCGACCCATTAAAATCCTGTACTAAATCTAGTCGGGTAAAGGTGGCTAAAACTATATCTTGGAATCCCTCGATCGACACAAAAGATTTGCCACAATTTACCCTGCACCAGAATTCCCCAGGATTGGCCTCAAGGTTCCATGGCAACTTTGATCACCTTGCGATCGCGCATATCGGCTAGGGCTTGGCCCAATTGATCCAACGGTCGATGGTCACTAATCAACAACTCCAAGGGCGCAACACCACTGTGGATAAACTGGAGCGCCTCACGGACAAATTCCGGAGTGTTATGGAAAACGCCTTTGAGGGTGAGTTCGTTATAGTGCAACTGCTCAGTGTTGACGGTAATCGTCGTATTTTTGGGACAGCCACCAAAGAGGTTAATAGTGGATCCGGGTCGTCCACAGGCGATCGCCAGTTCCCAGGCGCTGGGCACTCCCGTTGCTTCAATCACAATGTCTGCCCCCCACCCCTCAGTCAAGCCCTGAATTAAACCGGGAATATCCGCCACCTCGCGATGGAGAAAGGTTTGGGTTGCGCCCAGTTGCTCCGCGATCACCAACCGTTGGGGACTACCGCCGAGAACAATGATTTCCGAAGGTTTACCGACGCGATACCCCACCGCCAAGGCCGCCACAAACAGTAACCCGATCGCCCCATCCCCTAGTAAAGCAATACGATCGCCGGGACGGGCATTCGATCGGGCAATGCCATGGAGCACACAGGCCAAGGGTTCGGTCATGGCAGCCAGGGCAAAGGGCAACTCATCAGGAATCGCTAACAAATTCTGCGCCACGATCGACGCGGGAATTTTGACCCGTTCGGCAAAGGTGCCGTTATTGAACAGCAAATTCTGGCAGAGGGAAAATTCCTGGCGCTGACAGAAAAAACATTGACCGCAGGGCGCGGAATTATTGGCCACCACCCGATCGCCCACCTGCCAGTGGGTCACGCCTGAACCCACGGCGGCGATCGTGCCTGCCACTTCGTGCCCAAACAAAGTCGGGGGCTTGAGCATTCGGGCATGGCCGCCCCGTCGCCAGACCTTCAGGTCAGTGCCGCAGGTCGTTGCGGCCTGGACTTGAATCACCACTTCACCCGCCGCAGGTTCTGGGTCGGGAACGGTTTCCAGCTTCAGGTCTTCCTGTCCGTAGAGTACAGCCGCTAGCACGATCGATGAGCTCTCCTGCGAAAGTGTGACCGCGATCGTACTGGGTTTCAGGACTATTGCAACAAGGGGAAAGATCGATTGCAAAGGATCGTGGGGCTAATTCAGGAACATTGCGCAGCGATCGCCCCCACCGAAAACCCGTGGAACTCGCAAACGGCGAGGGAAATGCTAGCCTAGATAGGTCAATACTACGCATAGCGCCATTCTGAGGCGATCGCGCCCTACCATTCGCCATGAAAAAGGTTGTTGTTGGACTTTCCGGTGGAGTGGACAGTTCCACCACTGCGGCTCTTTTGCAGGAGCAAGGATATCAAGTGGAAGGCATGACCCTTTGGTTAATGAAGGGCAAGGGCCAGTGCTGCTCGGAGGGCATGGTGGATGCGGCGAAGCTGTGTGAAAAAATGGGCGTCCCCCATCACATTGTGGATAGCCGGGACAACTTTGAAGAAAATATTGTGAATTACTTGGTGGAGGGCTATCGCCAGGGCATTACGCCGTTGCCCTGCTCCAATTGCAATAAGGCAGTGAAGTTTCGCCCCATGCTAAATTACGCCCAACGGGAATTGGGAATTGACCTGATTGCAACGGGACATTACGCCCGCACTCGTTACGATGAGGTGACGGGACGCTGGCAATTACTGCGGGCCTTCGATCGCAATAAAGATCAGACCTATTTTCTTTACGATTTAAGCCAGGATGTCTTGGCCCATGTAATTTTTCCCTTAGGTGAAATCCAAAAGACGGAAACACGCCAACTCGCAAGCCAGTTTGAACTGCACACTGCCGATAAACCGGAAAGTCAGGATCTCTGCTTGGTGGAGGCCAATGGTTCCATGCAGGCATTTTTGGATAAGTACATTACGTCCACTACGGGCGACATTGTGGACAAGTCCGGCCAGGTTTTAGGGCAGCACGGTGGTATTCATCACTACACGATCGGTCAACGCAAAGGGCTAGGCATTGCCTACAGTGAACCGCTCTATGTGATTGGGTTAGATGCGGTGATGAATCGCGTCATTGTGGGAACCAAGGAAGACGCATACCAAACAGAATGCACAGTACAGCGGGTCAATTGGGTGTCGATCGTACAACCAACCACGCCCATCCAAGCTGAAGTGCAAATTCGCTATCGATCGAAACCGTCCCCTGCCACGATCGTGCCGTTGGAAGAGGGTCGAATCAAGATTTTATTTAGCGAACCTCAACTGAGCATTACCCCCGGTCAAGCGGCGGTTTGGTATGACGGTGAAGTTTTGCTGGCGGGCGGCATTATCGAACGACCTGCAACGTCACCCTGAAACCCCTAGACATCACGCTGCAAACTCAAAACTCCTAAAACAGGTGTAGCGATCGCACCAGATAAAGCGACGGAAATGACCTGGAGCAACAATCAGCTAGAAGTCTTGAATATCGAACTTAGCTGGAGGATCTGCACCATGAACACCGCTCAAATTAGCACCGATGGAACCCATCAAATTGTGATAATCCCCGAAGGCTTCAAAATGTCGGGCACTGAGGTTTACATTAAAAAAGTTGGAGGTGCGATCGTTCTGATTGCTAAAGATCCCCCCTGGCAATCTCTGTTTGACAGGTTAGAGCCATTCTCTGACGATTTCCTGCCCACCAGAGAGCAGCCCCCCCTCGACGTTCGAGAGGCATTTTAGATGGGATCAAGGAGCAGGTGAGATGACGATTGTGGCGATCGAACTGCCAACACAGCAGATACAAGAATTTTGTCAAAAGTGGCAAGTGACAGAGTTTGCTCTCTTTGGCTCCGTCCTGCGCGATGACTTTCGCCCCGATAGCGATATTGACATTCTCATCACCTTTTCTCCGGTTGCGCAACGAGGTTTAATCGAGACTCTGTAAATGTGCGACGAACTGCAAGTCATTTTCAACCGAAAAGTAGACTTAATTGTGAAAGCTGCGATCGAACGTAGCGAAAACTGGCTAAGACACAAAAATATTTTAGAATCAGCTCAAGTTATTCATGCGACCTGATCAAGAGCCTCTCATCAACATTGCCAACGCCATTAGACAGATTTTGCGCTACACCAATGGAATCAGCAAATTGAACTTGGAGAGCACTGAAAAATTCATTCCCGAATCTATGTCAAGCATCACGGTAAGACAAACCCGAATCAGTGGTTATTATCTGAATATGATGATCCAAATGTGACCCTCACTTTGAGTGCCTTTGACCTGCAAATTCAAATTGCCGATCTTTACGAGAATATTGAATTTGGCTCTGAATCTTGATGACGTAAACAATGCATCTAATCACACATCAAATCATATTGGACAGTAGCGGTAGCAGTAATGTCACAAAGTAATAGACCAACGGTGCTGTAAATACATAGCTGTCCGTACGATCGAGAATCCCCCCATGCCCCGGAATCAGCGCTCCCGAATCTTTGACCCCCGCATCCCGCTTCATCAAAGATTCAGTCAGGTCACCCAGCAAACTGGAAACCGCAATCAGCAAACCAAACGACGCCCCAGAAACCACGAAAAACGGCCAGTGCAAAACCCATGCCCCCGCGATCGCAATGCCCAGGCTTCCGGCAAAGCCAAAGACCGCACCTTCCACCGTTTTCTTCGGGCTGATATCTGAGAGGCGTGTCCGACCTAGGATCCGACCAAACACATAGGCTCCAATATCCGCCGCCCAAATGCAGAAAAAGGCCAAGACAATGTGGGATAAGCCTTGGGGCATCGCTTGCATCGTCACCGTTTTCCAAGACGTAATCCAAAAACCATCTAAGGGCAAATTGCTAAAATCCAGTTGCTGAAGGGCGCGCAACCGAATCCAAAAACTCGGTAGATACCCACCGTAAAACAGTCCCAACACCGAAGCCGCAATGTCCGCAATGCTGGCCATTTTGGTTTGAAACAGCAGGTAGAAGCAAATGAAAGTTCCGGCGATCGGGAACAGGGCATCAGCTAACGCCGGATTCACATTCGACAGCACCAGCAAGACTTGGCTCACAATTAATGTTGTTTTGATGGCAGGCGCTAACCCCTTAGCCTTGGCAAGTTGAAAATATTCCAACTGCCCCAGAAACACCAGCAAACAGAAGCCAGCCGTAAAGTACCAACCCCCTAGGAGCAACATGACTAACGCCAAGGGAATCGCCACTAAGCTGCTGCCGATGCGTGCCAAAGGGAGTCCCGCCATTCCCTCACCGATCCATTTCATACTGCGATTGGCTGAGAGGAACAGGCTGTCTTGAATCCGCCGTAAAACCGAGTCATTCACCACAAGTAAAAAAGGTTAAGAAGGTTAAGAAGTACTCTGCATCACTTTAACGGATTGAACCCGCAAAGAGAAGCACTCATCACAATTTGACTCAGTTTTCCCTAGGAATCCCTAAGGATGTTCGACAAAGCTCCCGATCGATAAAGACTCTCTACCAATCTAACTTTTCTCCACTCAGGACAAATATTGGATCAACAGCGGCGAAGGTTTGGCCACTGCCTCGCTTTTCTAGGCGATTAATCGATGACTGCACAACCTCAATATTGCGCACTTGGAGTTCCGCAAAACTTTCCGAAATTTGATACAAGCTCTCTAAACTCGTGGCAGTCGTGACAATACGACCTTCTGGGGCAAGACGTTGCCAGAGAGCGGCGAGGAGCAATTTAATTGGACGCCCCCCTTCGAGGCAAATGCGATCGGGATTAGGAGCCAAATTAGTCAAACAATCGGGTGCATTCCCTTCAATGATTTCCACATTAGTCACCCCAAAACGATCGCAATTGCGCCGAATCAAGCTAGCCACTTCTTCATCCCGCTCCACGGCCACAATTTTTCCCTGGGGACAGAGCAAACCTGCTTCGACGGGAATCGTTCCCGTACCTGCGCCAATATCCCACAACACCGAATCCGCTTTCAGCCGAAGGTGGGAGAGCAGTAACAAGCGAATCTCCCGTTGGCTGAGGGGAATCCCAGGCAAACTTTCAAATAATTCGTCAGGAATACCGGGAGTGGCATAGGGCCAAAGGGGAGCAGACGCCATAGCTAGCAAGGAATAGGGGGCAATCAATCAGACCAAACCTAGGGTGCCTATGGCCCCGCAAACACTGCCGATTCAATATCCTGTCGGCTAAGGGAATATTTAAACGATCGTTGAACGTCCTGACCATCTTCTCCGGCTTTGAGGTAACGAATTGTCAGTTGTTCTGTATCCAGCCACAGTTCTGCCTGCCAAGCATCCCGCTGCACTGTCCAACAATGGAGCGCATCACGATGTTGCTCACAGCCTTGGCCTTGTAACCATGCTTCAATTTGGGGCAAAGGATGGTTATACAGGGGAGTATCCGCAGAGGGCAAATCCAGCATAGAAGAGAGGATGGGAGGTTTGGGTGAAGGCTTCTTAAACCAGTCAAACATGGAGGATAGGCGGATGACAAAGTCAGAATGGATCGGTAATTCCCATCTCCCAAATCACCCAAGGGTGTGATGGGTTGTAGACAGGTGAATGATAGAAGGGAGAAAATCAGGGCAAACAATGGTTAACAGGGAAACCTCTGTATGGTAACTAAATTTTGTGTGGTAACTAGATTGGGTAAAACCCACCACTAAGGCCAGCACAATACAGCCGATGAGCGTTACACCCAAAATAAACAGTGCAAACAATTCTCCGGCAGAAAGAGGCCGATCGTTAGGATCCAAATAAGAAGACGCTAATGGATCATACTGGGGAGAGGGTTCATATAACTTGGGAAGCGGGCAAATTACAGCGACCCGAGAATACCCGATCGTCTGATCGTAAGCCAGACGACGTTCAGGACTACTCAATGTAGCATATGCTTCATTGAGTTCCTGGAAGGCTTGCTTAGCGATCGCGGGCGGGAGTTGCGTCGTATCGGGATGATATAGCTTACTCAGATCGCGGTAAGCCCGACGAATGGCAATCACCGATGCGGCTGGATGGAGGCCCAGGCGATCGTAATAAGTCGCTTCTTTCCAATCCTTGACGGGTACTTGGCTCGGTTTGCTTGACTTCTGCGTCATAAATTCTGCATCCCCAAGGCAATGTCAATGCGCAGTCCTTCCCATTATCCAGAGCAGGGGCAAAAATCTGCAAGACTTAACCCAACCCCAACCTGAAAATTACCTAACCTTGACGTTGAGCCGATAGAGTGCGGAGGTTAGACTCTTCACATTCAATGGTTCATTACCATGATGCAATCCTCCACCCTCGGTTCGACCCTTGGTTCGACGGACGCCACACAACTCCGGCAGCTTCTTGAGAATCAATACCAAGGCTCCAGCCTCAAAAGTTTTAAACGAGGCCAGACCATTGCGTTATTGCCTCAGGATATCTGGGTCGTCTATCGAGGGGTAGTCCAGTTGGTTACCCTCTACCCCAGCGGAGATGAAGCCGTTTTAGGCTTTGCCGTCCCGTTGATGCCCTTTGGAACACCCCTTACGGTGACCCAACCCTACCAAGCGATCGCGCTAACAGATGTGGATCTAATGCGGTTGCAGATGGCAGATGTGGAGCAATCCCCCGCGCTGACCCAATGCTTACTGCAACAAATGCGTCGTCGCTTGCAACAAACGGAAGCCCTACTTGCCCTAGCGAGTTATCGCCGCGTGGAAGAACGCCTGATTCACCTGCTCAATCTACTCACCCAGGAACTAGGCCAACCCAGTGAGGACGGCAACATTCGCCTGACAGCCCGTTTGACGCACCAACATCTCGCCAACACGATCGGAACCACCCGCGTAACCGTCACTCGTTTATTAGGCCAACTGCGCGATCGGGGCTACCTAATCTTGGACGAGCATCGTCACTTGGTTATTCGTAAACATCTGATTCAGCAGGCAATGGGGGAATCTTTTATCGCTTAGGGGCAGCCTTAAGGGCCAATCTTAAGACCAGTTTTTCCAGGCATAAAGACGTGTGATATTGGGTAAAGTTTTCTAGCAAGTAAACATTTCCTGCTTAAGATAAAATGTTTACTGTTTAAACTAGGGGCATCACTACATCGCACTCATCTTTCACAACTTTTGCCACTTAGTATGAAAGCCTCGCAATTTAGTAGAAAGTTGACCCAGTTTAGTAAGAATTTTCTAGGAAAAAGGTTTCTAGTATTCAAGGAGGGGTGTCGGGCACGCCTCCAACGCAGGAGAACGGGGATAGGAACCTCTTTCCTAAGAAGTCTCCCTCCTCGAAGCAACTCGATTTTGATGGGTAGGCCCTTACTGCACAGACGAGGTGTCCTGAGCCTTAGCGATCTGTTGTCCCGCCGCTAGCGGAGATCCGGGGGCTGGCGTGAGTACAACCGCTTCAATATCCGCTAAGCCCGTTTCGTCGCTATCTAAGCAGGTTGCTGCTCGATAGGAGAGATCCAAAATCCGCAGGTGTTCATCGACATAGGGACCCCGATCGTTGACACGAACCACCACACTTTTGCCATTTTTGCGATTGGTGACCTTCAAAAACGTATCAAAGGGTAAATCGCGATGGGCGACGGTGAGATCGTACTGGTTATACACTTCTCCCGTGGCGGTAATCCGACCATGGAAGTAAGGCCCATACCAAGAAGCGACACCATCTAACACCTTAGGAGTTGCCCGAAGCCCATACATCTCAATTTGCGCTTGGGCCAAGTCTAAGGGAGGCTGTCCTAAAGCACCTCGTAAATTGTTAATCCAGTCGATCGCTAAAAGCTCAGCGTTCCAGCCCAGCTTATGGGCCAATTCAGGAGAAATGCGAAAAAGTTCCTGATTATCGACTTTACCAACAAAATCCTTACCCTCCAGCATCGGCTTGAGCTGATTCAGATTGCGAGCCAGGAATTGCAGCTTTTGACTCAAGCTTTGAGCAAAGTTCTCCGCCTGGGCACGATCGGGGAAAATTGCCACCCGACATCCTTTAACCCAAACGTGGTAGAAATCTGGGCTTGAAGGAACTTTACCTAACGGTTTTTCCGGTTGAGCACAGCTCCAGAGATTTTGACGTAATTCTCCAAAGGAGAACCCTGCAATCAATTGCTCCGAATCCTTCGCTGAAACCACCACCACTGGAGGTAAGATTGCATTCCAGTCTGCGGCTAAGTCTTGAACATTACCGACAAACCCCTGAACCGTTTTAAACAATACCCCCCCAATCATTGGATCCTGACTGTTTGCCTTGAGGGCCGGTTTGACACCTTGGGGTAGCAAGGGCTGAGCTGGTGTTTTAGCCTTGACCCTCACCGTAGCCGGAGCGGAATCCGATTGAGCAACTGCGACTGAAGAAGGCTTTGGCTGAGCATCTTGCGTAAAGAAAAAATGTTCTACATGAGTAATCCACTCTAGATTAGAACCCTGGGCTGGCCCTCTGTTTGAGGATTGAGGTACAGGTGCAGCCACTGCTGAAGCCGTTGAAAACGGGAAAAGCAGCCAATGGCTAAAGCCCTGAACAATCTGAAAATTCATGAAATGAGCATCAGGAATCCCTTCTTGATGGTTCTTATCTCTTGAATGAGAGAGTTCAGGATAGGAAGGCGGATTCTGACCTGACAACGCTTCTCCTGTGGAAAGCAGCAAAGTTGCCAGGGAAACCCCCCACGCAAAACGAGATATACGCATGTGTTAATAAAACAAAATGTAAGATGCACTACAATCTTCCATCGTTAAATCGTAAAGATCTTGTGAAGCAAATATATCTATCTAAGGGGAAGTATTTAGATAAATAAACATGACCTTTTCGGGTGAAATTTCCCGCTTACTTCACAAAAATGGACAAAATTGAAGGTGCTAATGAACAATGCGTAGATGCTGATCCCTGAAAATTGGATGACCTAAAACAGTTGTCTAGAAAGCGATCGAGTCATTTTGAGATTAGTTTACCCAAATCTTTGCAAAATCTATACAAAAAGCAAAAAAAACATCCTGAAATCAAGAGATTGAGGTTGAAAACATTAAGTCTTTTCTGTTTGCGCGCCTCAGATAGGACTGTTGCAGCTGAGAGGGAAGGGATTAATCCTGAGGAATTAATCCTGAGGAATTAATCCCTTGGATAGTCTCTCTTTAGGCGGATCTTTCTAAGATTTTTTTTGCGGAACGTTGCAAGGCAGATCGCAAGCTGGTGTCCTGCAACTTTTTTCCCTTTGTCATAGGCCCCCTTCCCTACAAGCTTGGAGGAGAGCGTTCAGCAGGGCTCGACAATCCTCTGCTCTAGGCTTTAAGGTGGCG
The DNA here is from genome assembly GCF_050753345.1 of Alkalinema pantanalense CENA528. Taxonomy (NCBI): domain Bacteria; kingdom Bacillati; phylum Cyanobacteriota; class Cyanophyceae; order Leptolyngbyales; family Leptolyngbyaceae; genus Alkalinema; species Alkalinema pantanalense. The sequence goes on from NZ_JBLZFX010000104.1 coordinate 19,543, forward strand.
AGGTATAGCTTGGGAGTTGATGATTGGGAGTTAATGATGTCGTCCTTGCCCTTTTTGATTGTTGATGTTTTTTCAGAGCAAAAATATGCAGGCAATCAATTAGCCGTATTCCTAACCGATCAATCACTATCCACTGAGAGAATGCAGCAACTTGCCCGTGAGGTCAATTTTTCGGAAACCACCTTTGTGCTTTCCCAAGCCCCTCGATCGGGCGGCTATGACGTCAGGATTTTTACACCTACCGCAGAGTTACCCTTTGCGGGCCATCCAACCTTGGGTACCGCCTACGTGATTCAGCAAAAGTTGTTGCAAAATCAAGTTCCAGAAGTGATTTTGAACCTTGCGGTGGGGCAAATTCCCGTCAGCTTGAGTTACCCAGAGTCATCAAACCAGTCGTCAACGCAGCAGCCAACTAGTCCCGATCAACAGCCAACTAGTCCCGATCAACCTAATATTCTTTGGATGCGACAAAATTCACCGGAATTTGGTGAGCAAAAGACGATTGCAGAAATCGCCCCCATCATTGGCTTAACAGAAGCTGACTTTGACGATCGTTATCCCATTCAAATGGTTTCTACGGGGTTACCCTTTCTGATAGTGCCATTAAAAACCTTGGATGCCTTACAACGGATCCGAGTTAACCGCGATCACTATCAAACGTTAGTCCAGCAAGGGATTCCCGCCATTTTCGTCTTCTGCCCAGAAACGCGCAATCCTGCCCATCAATTCAGCGCCAGAATGTTTGCAGAGGCTTGGGGGATTCCTGAGGATCCCGCCACGGGCAGCGCTAATGGTTGTTTTGCAGGCTACCTGGCGCAATATCGCTATTTAGGCAGCGATCGGGTAGACGTTCAGGTAGAACAGGGCTACGAGATGGGCCGACCGGCATTGCTGCATTTGCGGGCTACTCGATCGCAGGAACAAATCGAGGTCTTGGTGGGGGGCAAGGTAATTCTGGTGGCTCAAGGGGAATTTGTTTAGGGTGGAGGGGGGGATATCGATCTTGAAAATCCGCTCTCGTAGGGTAGCAATAGGTCATTATGCCGGAATAACCATCATGCAGGATTTGCAGCCATGCAGGATTTGCAGCAACGCTTACTTGAGCATCTTTTAGAGATTGCGCGAGAACGGGATCCCTACTTGGCCCCCCAAGGTCATTTCTATCCCTCTTCAGTCACTCTAAGCAGAGGAAAAGATAAGTTGCAGGTTTAATCGCTGCACTGAAGGACAGATGAACTGATTCATAGGACGGATCAATTGCTCAAATGCAGTATGCAGTGACGCTATCGGAAAGACCTCTAACCAACGCTTGAGCCAATTGAAGCAAATCAAAGGTTGGATAATTAAGCGCAAATTGTTTAGTAAGTTTTTCCAGCCCCGTTGGTTGTCCCACCAAGGATGGTGCGCAAATTGTTGATGGGCTAGAGGGCAGGAATGGTTGAATTGATCCGCAAATAAACTGACCATCAAAAATGCACTCATGACTAACTCCCACCACTTCTCAATTTGCTCATAACTCGTTAGGCG
>NZ_JBLZFX010000105.1:0-20930 GCF_050753345.1 Alkalinema pantanalense CENA528
GGGCATTGGGGGAAGGGGAAAGGGAGAAATCCTCCATTTCGGGAGCGTTAGTTTTTTTTGCAGCGCCAGTTTTTCTTGCAGCGTTTGGTCGTGTTTCGGTATCAGTCAAGGTTTGCCAAGCCGCTTTTACCCCCGCAAACACGCTAATGGTAGTGACTTGAGCCTTTTGGGCCTGTTCTTTCAGTCCGCTAATGCCGTCGTCTACTTGCTTCACCACTTGACTGGCATTTTGGACTCCTTCGCTCATGTCATCGGTCAAGTCGCTAATTTCTAGCCCCGTTAAGCGAATCGCTTCGAGGGTGGGGGGTAATTCGCGATTGAGCGTATCAAATAGCTTCTCAGCACTTCTGGCGGCACGACCCAATTCTTGAATGGCAGGAACGGCCACTGCCAGCACGACGGCAATGCTGACTGCCACCAGTAGAATTGAAACTCCTAGCCAAAAAATAGGATCCATTACTTGAGCTCGCCTATTTGATTTCGCCGATATAGCGACGGGGCGAAACGGGTGCGGCTTCTGGTTCCGCAGCAGTGTCTTCTGGATCGACCTGCAAGTCTTCCCGTACCCGTTGGCTGGCTTCCACACCAGCGGCGATCGCCACCCGCAGACGATGTAGGGTTTCGTCCCAGTTTTTCAAGGCTGTTTCCGATAGGCGATCGGCCTGAATTTGTACTGTTGTAGATAAATCCTCTGCTAATTCGGGAAGGGCATCCGCTGATTTTTTCAGCAACTTACGGGTTTCGCGCCCGGTGCGAGGGGCGGTGAGTAGTCCTGCGATCGCCCCCGCCGCTGCGCCAATGAGCAATCCACTGATAAAAGCGCCTGAACGATTTCCTGCCATAGAACTTCTCTCGACAATCCCTTCAACAAATCAACGAATCATCATTCAGCCAAAATAATCTATTTAAAACAAGATGGGTTGCCTATGGGAATGTTTATGCATTATTTATGCGTTATTGATGTGAGGCTTTTGGTGTACGGCGCAGCCGTTGAGAGACTTTAACTTGGCTCAAAAACAGCAGTTGTCCTAGTCGCACGATCGAGAGAGCTTTTTCTGCCTGTCGCAGATTAACTTCTAGGTGCCGATAGTGCTGGCGTAACTGTCGCGTACTCATTTGCCCCTGCAAAATGGCTTCTGGGGCATCCTGCAACACTCGATGGGTGGCTTGTTCTGCAGTCTCTAATGCCGTAGTGGCCCGAGTCAGCACCCGCCGAAACTGCCAAACACGCCAGGCAATGTAAAAGCAGAAGGTTGCTAATAACCCATTAATGATCAGAATGACAGTGAGCATGAGTTGCCTCGTGGGATGCCAGTGTGCTGCATCAATTCGTGCATTGGGTGCATCAATCATACCGAGTATTGAGGAGCAGGATCAGCCACTTTGCAACATTTCCACCTCCAAATTTCTGCCCCATAGGCGTTTCTGTGAACTTGGTTGTCAACTGCTTCGGATCGGGTTCAGCAAGCTGCTCCCTCCACTGCTCCGTAAACATCCGTGAACAGATGTTGCTTAACTGACCTCGCCCTAGGAAGGACTCGCTATCATGAGGAGCCTATGCCCGATCGAGGTGTATTACCGGAATTCGGTTGGTAAAAGCTGTTGATGCCTGCAATTGGGTTCAACGCAATGGGTTCAACGCAATGGGTTCAATGCAGTCAATTTGCAACTCTTTCGTTGATCTCAAGGTCATACCATCGTGTTGACACAGTAGCCCCCTCACACAAGGTTTAGACAACATAGCTATGGTGCAATCTTTTTCAACCACGCTCTATGTCAATCCCGCCACCGGGAACGACAGTAATCCTGGATCTCAGGCTGCCCCCTTGAAAACAATTACGGCTGCCCTGCAACGGGCAAAATCGGGGACGGGTATCCAACTGGCTCCCGGTACCTATAATGTCGCCAGTGGTGAAGTGTTTCCTTTGACTGTCCCGGCGGGAGTTGGGATCATCGGGGATGAAGCCAGTAAAGGAAATGGTGTGGTCGTTAATGGAGGTGGCAAGTACCTCAGCCCTACGTTCGCGGGCCAAAACGTTACCTTTAAATTGGATAGTAAAGCTCAATTGCGCGGTGTTACGGTCATTAATGGCGAAAGTCGCGGAACTGGTGCTTGGGTGGAATCAACGGATCCGATAATCAGTAATTGTACGTTTACTAATTGCAAGCGGGAAGGAATCTTTACGACCGGCAGTGCCAAGGCGATCGTCTCTGACTGTGCTTTTATCCAAAATGCAGCGAATGGGATTTCGATCGTGCGGGAATCCAAAGGGGAATTTCGCCGGAATGTTTGCCAAAACACGGGTTTTGGGATTGCGATTGGGGATACGGCTGCCCCCTTATTAGTAGAAAATAAAGCCTTTGAAAATCGATCGGGGATAGTGTTGTCTCGAGCCTCAAGACCTGTCCTGCGTAATAACACGATCGAACGCAATACCGAAAGTGGCTTGGTGGCTCTGGAAACGGCGTTTCCTGATCTGGGCAGCAGCCAAGAACCCGGTGGCAACCTTATCCGGGACAATGGTGAAGTGGATCTGCAAAATGCGACGAATCCGCCTGTCACCTTTATTTCGGTGGGCAATCAATTAAATCCGGCTAAGGTTCAAGGCCCGATCGATTTGCAAGCGAATGTCGTTCCACCGCCTGTAACCCCGCCGGTGACGCCGCCCGTCACGCCACCTGTAACCCCGCCCGTTACGCCACCTACCAATAATCCACCTGCCAATAACCCGATCGTTGATCCGCCGTTGGTAGAACCGCCATTGGTAGAACCCCCTGTCACGCCGCCGGTGACGCCGCCCATCACCCCCCCCACGGGACTATCAGATATTCAAGGCCACTGGGCACAAGCGTTTATCCAAGCCTTAGTGAGTCGTGGGTTCCTGAGCGGTTTTCCCGATGGAAGCTTTAAGCCCGAAGCCCCTCTGACTCGGGCGCAGTATGCAGCAGTGTTGGCGAAAACCTTTGATTTGCCGGTTAAACGAAGTGCGACACCATTTTCCGATGTGCCAGCGAATTTTTGGGCGGCGGCGGCCATTGCTAAGGCCGATCGCATGGGCTTTATTGCTGGATTCCCCGATGGCACATTTCGACCGGGGTTGAACCTGACGCGGGTGCAAGCGATCGTTGCGCTGATCAATGGATTGGGCCTCACTGGCGGTCAAATTACAGCGTTGGGCGTGTATAACGATCGGGCTCAAATCCCCAGCTATGGCGTTAATGCGGTGACGACTGCAACGATTCGTCGGGTTGTGGTTAACTATCCCGAGGTCAAACAACTCAACCCCAACCGTGACATTACCCGTGCGGAAGTCTCGGCGCTGTTATATCAAGCGTTAGTCTCGATTAACCGAGCGGAAGCGATCCCATCCCAGTACATTGTGAATCCCGATACGACGGCAATTCGGTTTACCGATTTGGACAATCACTGGTCTGAGGATTTTGTGCTGACGATGGCGCTTCAGGATTACATGCGCGGTTTTGCCGATGGGACGTTTAAGCCCGATGTGCCCATTACGCGGGCACAGTTGGCGGCGGTTCTTGCGAAAGCCTTCAATCCAGCCCCGAAACGGAATGCAGCTAATTTTAGTGATGTGCCGAGCGATTACTGGGCCAAACCTGCGATCGATCAAGCTTACCGAGGTGGATTCCTCAATGCTGCTGCCGATGGGACTTTTAAACCTAGCCAAAACGTCACTCGATTGCAGCTCATCCAAGCCTTGGTGAGTGGATTGGGCCTATCCGGCGGCAACTTGTCGGTGCTGAATACTTTGAGCGATCGGGCAGCGATTCCTGCGGAGGCTCAGGCGGCAGTCGCCACGGCCATTCAGCAGCGCATGGTGGTCAGCTATCCTGATGTGAAAAAGCTGAATCCAAATCAGGAGGCGACCCGTGGTGAATTGGCGGCCTTGGTATTGCAAGCGTTGGCCAAGATGGGGCGAGTCGTTGCGGTGAATTCCCCCTACATCATGGCTTAGTTCCCTTGGGGGGATGGATGTTAGCCCCTTAGGGCTGACCCTTCCCCTCCGTAGCACTTGGTGGGAAAATAGGGTTTGGCCGAATACATTTTAAGAAGCGCAAGAATTATGGCAGAGATTCAATTTTCCCGAGGTGTGACTGAGACAGTGATTCCCGATGTCCGCTTGACCCGCAGTCGGGATGGATCTAAGGGCACTGCCAGCTTCTACTTCGAGAAGCCCGAGGCGCTGATGAGCAGCAGCATGGATTCCATTACCGGAATGTACCTGCTGGATGAAGAGGGTGAAATTTGCTCACGGGATGTCAAAGCCAAATTTATCAACGGTCAACCCGAAGCCTTAGAAGTGCTCTACATTATGCGTTCTCCCGAAGAGTGGGATCGATTTATCCGGTTTATGGAGCGCTACGGTGAGCAAAATGGCCTGGTGCAGCAGCGATCGGGGGATGACGAGGAAGGTTAAGACCTTAACTGAATGTTCAAAAGGGTGGGGCGCAAATTTTGCGCCCTTCCTGCTGTTATCCTGTGGTCGAAAAATGTATTTGTCCCTATCTGATCAAGTTCTCGATCGGATGGATTGATTTAACGGAGGAATCCACTGTGTCTGTTCGTGTTCGGGTACCTGCGACAACGGCCAATATTGGCCCAGGGTTTGACTGCTTGGGGGCTGCCCTCACGCTCTACAACGAATTTGTCTTTTCCCCCCATCCCGCTGGACAGACCTTGGACATTACGGTGACGGGCGTGAACGCCGATCGGGTCGGCACAGATGCAGACAACATGGTCTACCAAGCATTTCTGAAAGTTTTTGAGAAACTAGGACAGCCCGTCCCGCCCCTGCGGTTAGAGATTGCAATGAATGTCCCGTTGGCGCGGGGTTTGGGCAGTTCTGCAACGGCGATCGTCGGTGGATTAGTTGGCGCGAATGAACTGGCTGGCAAACCGCTGTCTTCTGGGGAACTGGCGGCGATCGCGACGGAGATTGAGGGACATCCCGATAATGTTGTTCCGGCGCTGTTGGGGGGCTGTCGGTTGGCGGCTTCTGGTGTGGTGCGGGACTGGGAAATTTGCGAATTGGCCTGGAAGCCAGCGGTGGTACCCGTGGTGGTGATTCCGGATTTTGAGCTATCTACTGAAGCGGCTCGTAAAGTGTTGCCTACGGATTACAGCCGTGCTGATGCGGTGTTTAATATGGCGCATTTGGGCTTGTTGCTGCAAGGGTTGGCCACGGGAAATGGCGACTGGTTGAAGGCGGCCTTACAAGACAAAATTCACCAGCCTTACCGTAAATCGTTGATTCCGGGCTATGACGCGATCGAGCAAGCGGCCCAAGCTGCCGGAGCCTATGGTGTAGTGATCAGTGGGGCAGGCCCAACGGTCTTGGCGCTGGCTCCCCAGGAGATCGGGGAAGCGGTCAAGACTGCCATGGAGCAAGCTTGGGCAACCCAAGGGATTACAGCACAGGCGCTGGTTTTGGCGTTGGATACCCAGGGAACCGTGGTGAGTTGAGGGGGTAACCCCGCGAGTGAGATGCAGCGACTGGGCGTGATTCATACTGGGACGCGCCCGAAAATTAATCGCTGAGGCCGCAGGAATCAAGGACAGGAATTAGAGTGGAGGAGGCGTAGCGCATTGATTCAGAAAGTTTCTATGAAATCCATTGGTTTTCCTGTCATCGTAGTTGCGATCGTGGTTCTGCTGGGGTTGGGGATGTTTCTTCAACCAGCTTGGGCAGGCATTTTCGCGGGGCAGCGTCCGAATAATTTAGGCGTACAAGCAGGGCAGTTGGCTGCTTGCCCTAGCTCACCCAATTGCGTCAGTAGCCAGAGTCGCGATGGGAGTCATCAAATTGAGCCGATCCGTCCCAGTGGGTCGATCGATCAAGCCTTTGCAGCGCTCAAACAAGTGGTGCAATCCCAGCCTCGGACAACGGTGGTTTCGGCCTCGGATGATTATCTCTATGCTGAGTTCAGCAGCCGCTTAATGGGCTTTGTGGATGATGTGGAGTTCTATGTCGATCGGGACGCTGGGGTGATTCAGGTGCGATCGGCGTCCCGGTTGGGTGAATCGGATTTGGGAGTGAATCGCGATCGAATTGAAACGTTGCGGCAGGCTTTGCAAGTGCAAGGCAAAGTGGTTTAAGCAAAGTGGCTCTTAGGCAAAGTGGCTTAACAGTTTCACGATCGCTTGCCCTGCTGAAGAAAATTATAGTTTCCTAACAAAAAGGGGCGAATCGTAGGAGATATCGCCCCTTTTTCTATTTCAATTGCAACCCTCATTGAGACTCCGTCCGCATAGTATCCACAGTTGAGATACTGCTTGAATGGTTGGAGCCGTTTCCCTAATCGCGACGAGCACCCATGATGATGAGGATGTACTGCAAGATTTGAAGAAAGGCATACATCGCAGTTGCAACGTAGGTGAAGGCCGCTGCATTCAGAACTTTGCGAGCTGCTTGATTTTCTTCCCCTTGCAAAATCCCAAACTCATTAATCAGCCGCAGTGCCCGCGCCGAAGCATCAAATTCTACGGGCAACGTGACTAAGTGGAATACTAAAACCGAGGAAAACAGGGCAAGGCCAATATAGACCGCTAACAGCCCCAAACCTAACCCTTTCAGGGCACCTAGGGCAAAGCCAATCATGATCAGAATCGGTCCTAGGTTGGAGCCAAAGTTCACCGCAGGCACCAGGGCCGCCCGCAGATTCATGGCTTGGTAGCCTTCCACATCTTGGAGCACGTGCCCGCATTCATGGGCAGCCACTGCCGCCGCCGCTAGCGATCGCGATCCATACACTACTTCTGATAGCCGCACCGCCTTGGCACTGGGATCATAATGATCGCTCAGAACCCCGCTCACGGGCTCAACGGAAACGTGGTTAACGCCCATCCGTTTGAGAATTGTTTGAGCTACCTCTGCGCCCGTCATTCCCAAGGTTGATTGCACTTGGGAATATTTTTCGTAGGTACCTTGAACGCGCTGTTGTGCCCACCAGACAAGGATCATGCCTGGAATGAGAATGAGCATCGATGGATGGAAAAACATAATCGTGCGACAATCGCTTGTAAGTAGAGGATTCTTTTTGCTCCCATGCTAGCACTTCCCTTCAGGCCGGGAGCAGTAGGCTAAAATAGGGAAAACCATCCATTACTACACCCAATTATTTACGGGAGAAAGCCCATTGCACCTATCGTCTCAGTACGTACCTTTCCAGTCAGTTGTGCGAGAAGACGTTTTAGCTTGGCTGAAAGCCCATGTTCCTGAGCCTCGAATTCGACATATTCTGCGGGTTGAGCAGATGGCGATCGCCTTGGCAGAGATGCATCAACTCTGTCCTGAAAAAGCAGCCCAAGCAGCCTTGATGCATGATTTAGCCAAGTTTTTTCCCCCCGATCGCCTCCTCAAAATGGCACGGGAGGAGGGGATTTCCTTAAATGAGATAGATGAAGCGGATCCTCACTTACTCCATGCCGATGTGGGCGCGATCGTGGCGCGGGAGGAGTTTGGGGTAACGGATGAAGAGATTTTGGCGGCGATTCGTAACCATACCTTGGGGCAACCGGGGATGTCCGCGCTGTCCTGTGTGGTTTTCCTGGCTGATAGTCTGGAGCCGGGACGGGGTAATACTGAGGCATTAAACCATCTGCGCCAAGTGAGTTCCCGCAATCTTGCGGAGGGGGTATGGCATACCTCTGATTACACGTTGAAATCTCTAATGGAGTCTAAACGATTGATTCATCCCCGTACTGTGGCCACCCGGAATTGGTTTTTCTTGCAAAGTCAAGGGGCGCGATCGTGGGAAAATTCTAGTTTTCCCAAGCCCGTCGTTACAATAGGATGACTTGACAATGCCACCACAGCGTTCCTGCCTAGTGTTCCTAGAACCGTTGGATAAAAGCGGTGAATACAGCTAAGTTGTTTGTTTTCTAGTTTGTTGTTTATCCATCTCATTCATTAATTACTGCATGTCTGAAACCATTAATCTTTCTGTTCCACAAACCACTTCCCAAATTGATTCTTCTGATCCGGTTGACCAATTGGCTCTCCTAGCCGCAGAAGCTGCAGACGATCGTAAAGCTGGGGACATTGTGTTGATTAAGGTGGGAGATGTCTCGACGATCGCGGAATACTTTGTAATGGCGACGGGTTATTCCAAGGTGCAAGTGCGAGCGATTGCGAATGCGATCGAGGAAAAGATTGAAGAAACCCTGAATCGTAAGCCCTTGCGTAATGAGGGATTGAGTGAAGGGTCGTGGGCTTGTTTGGACTATGGTGATGTGATGGTGCATGTGCAAATGCCCAACGAGCGAGAATTCTATGGCCTCGAAGCCTTTTGGGGGCATGCAGCACGGATTCCCTTTGTGCCCAAGGCTGCCTAGCGTTGCAGGATCTGTTTTTTGTAGCTTGGTGCTGAAGGTAAAAAATCACACAGCAAGGAATAGGGCATTCTAAAACGCCCTATTCCTTGCTTGACTGTTCTACAGTGCTAGGCTGCCGTGACTACGAGTACACCCATTGTCCCGCCTGCGATCGGATAATGTTTCGCTTTGGCAAATCCTGCCTGCCGAGCTAGGTCGATCTGTTCTGCCCCGATCGGGAAACGCTCGAGGCTGGGGCCAATGTAGGCATATTCCTCGATCAGGTGGTGGCGCTGCGCTGCAGGTACCACCACCTGATCGAGGTACCATTGCTGAAACTGCCGCATCCAAACGCTATCTGGGCGATGCATATCTAAAATTGCGGCCTTGGCTCCCGGTTTGAGCACCCGATGCAGTTCCCGTAAGGCTGCGGGGATATCCACCACATTGCGGAGGCCATAGCTCATGGTGGCGCAATCAAACGTGTTATCGGCAAAGGGTAATTGCAAAACATCCGACTGGACCCAATGGAATTGCGGTTGAAACTGCGATCGTCCCTGCCCTTTGGCTTCTGTCCGTTTGCGAGCCACTTCTAATTGCGCTGCGGCAAAATCCACACCATAGACTTGTCCAGTGGGGCCGACCCGATCGCCCAGCATTTCCGCCACATCTCCGCTGCCACAGCACAGATCCAGCGCCATATCCCCCGGCTGCGGCTCAGACCATTTCACTGTCATCAGTTTCCAGATTTTGTGCTGCCCTAAACTGAGCCACTGGTTCAGTTCGTCATATACAGGGGCAATTCGATCGAAGAGGGCTTGAACCTCCGATGACTGTACAGACGGTGACTGTACCGATGATGGATCTGAGGAGGCAAAATTGGCGGAAGCGCGATCGACAAAATGCATAGATAAAAGATGATGGAATGTTAAACCAAGTAGGGATTCAGCGAATCCTCGCGATCGTGCAATCCCCCAACAATACCCAAAACAGTACCAAAAAAGGCGGAGCATCGCTCCACCCTTTCTTTTAAGTATTAAAACGTTTAAGTATTGAACGTTTGAGGCATCAACCCTCAACTAACTTATTTGTTAGGTTGGGGGGTCATCCGCAGGTAGGGTTTGATTTCCGTGACGCCTTTGGGGAATTTCTCGCGGGCTGCATCGGTCGGGATGGAAGGCACCACTACACAGTCGCCGCCATCGGTCCAGTTAGCAGGGGTTGCAACGCTATAGTTATCGGTCAGTTGCAGGGAATCGATCACCCGCAGCAACTCGTCAAAGTTCCGCCCAGTGCTAGCGGGATAGGTAATGCTGAGGCGCAGTTTTTTGTTGTTATCGATAATGAAGACCGATCGAACTGTCAGCGTGTTACCCGTGCTGGAGTTGGGGTGAATCATGTCGTACAGTTCCGACACTTTTTTATCTTCATCCGCCAAGATCGGATAATTGACAGAGCAGCTTTGGGTTTCGTTGATGTCACCAATCCAGCCGTTATGGGACTCAGCACTGTCTACGCTGAGGGCAATGACTTTCACATTGCGCTTCTCAAATTCGGGCTTAAGCTTGGCTACCATACCTAGCTCAGTGGTGCAGACAGGGGTGTAGTCCGCAGGGTGGGAGAAGAGAACGACCCAGCTATCACCTGCCCAATCGTAAAAGTTGATCGTTCCTTCTGAGGAATCTTGAGTAAAGTTGGGGACGGTATCGCCTAGACGGAGAGACATAACCGAAGTTTCCTGTTTGTTGTACATCTGACAAAATTGCCTAGTAAAAGATCATGCCATAAAACCCCGGTTCTCCGGTCGGAGTTTAGATCTTTTTAGGAAGTCTGCATCCAGTTTGCGCTTCAAAGACATCGATCAACTATTGGATCCAGTAGTCTGATGCTGATCCGCAGGCTTTGCAAGGGGAGGGTGGGTTGAAGGGTGGAACAGGTTGGATGATACGACTGTTTGAAGGGTAATTTGAAGGGTAAAAGGATTTGAAGAAGGCAGTGGCTTGAAGGGGTCAATGTTGAGATGCTGTAATGGGTGGGTCAAACTTATGCCCTATTGCTTAATTGTCATCGGCCACCTATACGAAGTTTCTAAGATTTTTCCCGGAAGTGTTGTCTTGCTTTGTGTTTTTTTGGGCAAGATAGACATCAGCATTGATGAACATCCCCCTCTAAACATAAGTGTTATTCATGGAATCTAAAGCATTTTTGACGATCGACGATCAAGAACTGTCCCTGCGGGAATGTATGCGTTACCTGCAAGCATCGGGCAAGTTACAGGATTTTCTGGCTGGGATTTTGCGGCAACATATTTTGCAGCAAGAGGTCGATACCCGCGAGGATCTTGAGATCGGGGAAGGGATCATCGAACAGGCCATTATTGACTTCCGTTTACAGAACCAACTGACTGAGCCGCAAGCCTTCCAGGAGTTCCTCAATCGGAATGGCTCAGACTACACTACGTTCCACAAGCAAATTAGTAATAACTTCAAAGTTGAGAAGCTTAAAGCCGCAGTCACTGAACCCAAATTGCAGGAGTACTTCATTGAGCGTAAGGTCTTCCTCGATCGGGTGGTTCTCTCACGAATTATTGTTGATAGTGCCGATCTGGCTGAGGAACTGAAAACCCAAATTCAAGAAGATGGTGCCAGCTTTGAACAGTTGGCAAGACAATATTCTTTGACTGATGACAAAATGGTCAATGGCATGATGGGGCCCGTGAGCCGAGGCACGTTGCCCGATGCCATCCGGGCTCAAATCGATGCGGCTAATATTGCAGATTTGCTGGGGCCGATCGAGTTGGAAAATCGCTGGGGCCTGTTCCGGGTGGAGCAAAAAATGGACGCAACCTTGGATGATGTTCAGCTTCAGCAGGCATTGCGCAATGAATTGTTCGAGCGGTGGATCGCGGATAAGATCCAAAAAATGACGGTTAAGTTACAGGTTGGCGACTAGGAGCCTAGCCACTTGTGTCAGATTAGCCCCCGCACCCCCTCTGGGGGCTTTTACATAGGCTACTTTTATATTTGCTAAAAACTTTGACGGAAAGAAGGCTGTAATTTCAGTACTCTATTAGAAACTACTGAGCTAGAAGCTACTGAGCTGAAAAACGGCTGCATTTCTTCCTCACAGTTCTGCTCTAGAATACTTGCCCTCTCTACGTTACATCCCACTGTATCGACTCTTGCCGCCCCTATGATTACTAATGATATTGCGACTAATTTCCCTTGGGATAAGCCACCGCTGTGTTATCTGACGCCAGACCAGCAGGTTCTCTTCAAAACCCAGGGAGAGTTGCGACGGTATCGGTTAGGGGAACCGCTTTGGTCAGCGGATAATCCAGGGGAAGTGATCCTGATTCTGGTGGGGAAGGTTCGCCTCGTTACGGATGAAGGGAAATCCCTGATGTTGCAGCCGGGGGACTGGGTGGGCGATTTGCTGGATCTGGCGGGGTACAAGGCTCGATCGGCGGCGGATGGGGTGGAAGCGATCGTTTGGCCAACGCCTCTGTGGGAAACGGTCAAGACTCAAGAAATTAGTCGATTTTGGGCGACGCAGCGCACCCAGTATCAGCCTCAGACTGATCGATCGCCCCAGCCGACCCAAGGGTTTCCTTTTGTTGCAGGCATTAATACCGCAGCGGCTTGTCTCACCATGGTGGCTAACCACCTGCAAAATCCAGCCCAGTTGGAATGGGTGCAGCGCCAGGTGCGCAGCCAAAAGCCCAGCAGTGTGGTGGAAGCGGCGGAAAAGTTGGGTCTGCATTTGCGCCGCATCACGATCGACTGGCAGGGGATGCGGCTGTTGGAATTTCCGGCGCTGATGTTGAAACAGGGCGATGAGGAACCCCATTGGCTGGTGGTTTATGGCCTGCGGGGCGATCGTATGATTGTGGCGGATCCCATGAATCCAGCCGGCACTTGCGAAACGATCCATCGATCGCAGGTTGAACCGACTTGGGATCGGCAACTGTGGCAAGTTGAGGCGATTCAAAAGCAAGAGCGATTCAATCTGGGCTGGTTCCTGCCTGCGGTCTGGAAGTATCGCGGCTTGTTAGGGGAAGTGTTGTTTGCGTCGCTGACATTGCAATTTCTGGGGCTGGCGACGCCCATGATTACCCAAGTCATCATTGACCGGGTGATGGTGCAGGGCAGTATTTCTACCTTGGATGTGATGGCGATCGCGATGCTGGGGGTTGCGGTTTTCGAAGCGACTCTGGGTTGCTTGCGGTTGTTCATCTTTACCCACACGGCGCGGCGACTGGATTTATCTCTGTCTGCCCAGTTGTTTCGCCACCTGATGCGCTTGCCACTGGCCTATTTTGAGGCGCGGCGGGTGGGCGATACTGTAGCACGGGTGCAGGAATTGGAGAATATTCGCCAATTCTTAACGGGAACCGCATTAACCGTTGTTCTCGACTCCATTTTTGCGGTGGTTTATTTGGGGTTGATGGCCTACTACAACCTTTTCCTAACGGGGGTTGCTTTGGCGGTGCTACCGCTGTTTGCCATTTTGACCCTGACCACGACGCCAATTCTGCGTAACTGGCTCAACGAAACCTTTAACCGCAATGCCGATAGTCAGTCCTTCCTCGTGGAGACAGTGACAGGTATCCATTCCGTCAAAGCCCATACAGCGGAAAAAGCCTCCCGCGATCGGTGGGAAGGGTTGTTCGCCCGCTACATCCGCACTAGCTTCAAAGCTTCAACTACGCAAAATATCAGCGGCAGTATTGCGGACTTTCTCACCAAGTTTTCCTATCTGCTGATCCTGTGGGTGGGGGCGACGTTGGTGATCAAGCAGGAACTCACGGTGGGTCAATTGGTGGCGTTCCAAATGTTGTCTGGCCAAGTCACGGGCCCCCTGCTGCGTTTGGTGCAACTGTGGCAGAACCTTCAACAGGTCTTACTCTCGGTCGATCGGATTGGCGATATCCTCAATGCTGCACCGGAAGCGGAACCAGGTTCGGGCTTGGTGCTGCCTGCGCTGCAAGGGGAAGTCAAATTCGAACAGGTCTTTTTCCGCTATAACCAGAGCCAAGAGCCGGTTCTGAAAGGGATTTCCTTTGAAGTGAAGCCGGGAATGCTCGTCGGCGTTGTGGGACGCAGTGGATCCGGTAAGAGTACCCTCTCAAAGTTGCTGCAACGGCTGTACCTGCCGGAGTCGGGTCGGATTCTGGTGGATGGCTTTGATGTCAAGAGTGCCGATCTGCATTCCCTGAGAACCCAGATGGGTGTGGTGTTGCAGGAAGACTTTATCTTTAACGGCAACATTATTGAGAACATCAGCCTAGGGCGTCCCGATATTTCCGCTGAACAAGTGGTGGAAGCGGCTCGGTTAGCGGCGGCCCATGATTTTGTTAGTGAACTGCCCCATGGCTATGAAACTAACGTGGGGGAACGGGGAACGGCCCTGTCCGGTGGTCAGCGGCAACGGATTGCCCTAGCGCGACTGTTCCTGTCCGATGCGCCGTTGATGATTTTGGATGAGGCGACTAGTGCGCTCGATAGTGAAACCGAGCAACAGGTGTTGCAAAATCTGCAACAGGTGTCTGGGAACCGCACGATCTTTATGATTGCCCACCGCTTTGCGCCGTTGCGGCGGGCGGATCTAATTTTGGTGATGGAGAAAGGCGTGATTGCAGAGAAAGGTACCCATGATGAACTTCTGCGCAAGAAGGGTTTGTATTACTCGCTTTACCAACGCCAACAGGCAGCGGTTTAATGTAGCGGTTTAACGTTTATTGAGATAGAAAAATATTGAGATAGAAAAATTGCACGATCGCGGTTACATTTCTGCGATCGTGCTTAAAATTTTGAGAGGCCAGGTTGCAACACTTTTCTGAGTTGCAACACAAGTGCAACGCCAATTTTCATACGGGCTGGAACTATGAACTTACAGGATCTTGTCAAAAACATGACCACTTGGTCTGTGGCCACCCTGCAAAACGATCGTGTTTTTGTGAGTGATTTACAACAACGCTTGATTTACTGGGGATACCAACCGGGATTAGTGGATGGGTGGTGGGGACAAAGAACCCAAGCTGCCTACACGGCCTTTGCCACAGCCAATGGGTTTAAGTCCAATGAGTTCTCGCCCCAAGCTGCCCAAAAGTTGTTGCAACTGCCGAGGCTGAGTCTCCAGCAGGTTGGCAATGGCACGATGGATTGGCCAGTGGCAGTACTTGTGGCTGATCCCAACATTGTGCGAGAAGTTCAGCAAAAGTTGACCGATCGGGGTTTGCAGCCTGGCCCGGTGGATGGTGACTGGGGTAAACGCACCCAAACGGCCTATGAATCCTTTGCCCGATCGAATTCCTATCCCATTGATAAGCTCACGCCCTTAGCTGCCCAGAAATTACTGTTTCCAACCAAGCCAACGCTGCAACAGGTTGCAAATGGTTCGGTGAATTGGATCCTATCGATCGTGACTGCCGATCCGACGATTACCCGTGAAATTCAACAGCGATTGACTGTCTGGAGATATCAACCGGGGCCTGTGGATGGAGATTGGGGGCAGCGTACACAATCAGCCTATGTTGCTTTCACAAAGGCCAATAATCTCAAGGCCGATTTTCTAGCGCCTCCGATTGCAAAACTTCTTCTCCAGGCTCCGCCCACTGCTACCACTCCGACACCCACACCCACACCCACACCAACTCCCACACCCACACCAACTCCCACACCCACACCAACTCCCACACCCACACCCACACCCACACCCACACCCACACCAACTCCCACTCCAACCCCGCCCCCAACTCCAACTCCAACGCCCCCTAGTGCCAAGCCCGATCGCTTACCCGCAGGTTTGCGAGCACTGTCTCAGGGTACCTATGCTTGGCCGACGACGGAAATTCAGCCAAACCTAGCGATCGCAGCTCAGGTTCAGGAATCCCTCAATGCCATGGGGTATGGGCTGGGAACGGCGGATGGGCTATGGGGGCCTCGGACGCAGCGGGCTTACGAAGCTTTCTGTGGTGCCTATGGTCTGAGTCCTGCCACGGTTTCTCCCAGGGGGGCTAAGCTGCTCTTGGAACCGGAAGTACCGGGGATTCCGGTGATTTCTAGCCCGCTTGCTTTATCGCTTAACGACTATCGCGCCGTGGCTAACACGATCGGTTGTGAAGTGGCCGCAGTTCGAGCGGTCGTTTCCGTAGAAGCGGCTGGATCGGGATTTTACAGAGACGGGCGTCCCAAAATTCTATTTGAGGCCCATTGGTTTTCTGACTTTACTAATAGCCGCTATGACTATAGCAATTCCAATATTTCGAGCCCTGTCTGGAACCGCAACCTTTATATCGGGGGCTTAGGAGAATGGGACCGCTTGTATCAGGCGGTGAATCTCGATCGGGCAGGAGCGCTCAAATCGGCATCCTGGGGCTTGGGGCAAATTATGGGCTTTAACCACCGAGCCGCAGGCTATGCAGATGTGGAAACCTTTGTGCGGGATATGCACCAGAGCGAAGGCAAACAACTAATGGCCATGTTTAATTTCATTAAAACCAATGGGCTCGATCGCTTCCTCATCCGTCGGGACTGGGCGGGCTTTGCGTTGCGGTATAACGGCGAAAGCTACCGCGCTAATCGCTACGATGAAAAGCTAGCTGATTCCTATGAGTACTGGGCAACCATTACCTAGTTAAAAGACTGGTTTGAAAGACTGGCAAAATCCTTACTAAAGCCTAGGCGAATTCCTAGCCTGTTGAGTAAGGGTTTCGCCTGGTTCTTGCGTGAACCGTTCAGTAAGAGAATTTTGACCCAGGACGGATAGTTTTGTGGAAAACTAATTGCTTTGGGGATGGAATTCGATCGAGTTCCGTTTGATTTTTACATCGTAGCGACCGAAGAAGTCGTGGCCTAGTAACCCTACATCGGCTTTGTCTGCGATCGTCACTTCCAGGTTCTTGGTGGTTAAGCCCCCGGTGGAAACGGAGCCGATCGAACTGACGGGAAATTGCACGACGCTGCCATCGGCAATGATGACTTTGCGAAAGCCGATCGGCTTCAGGCGCAGGGCATTGGCCATATCACGGGTAATCAATGTACTGCTGGCCCCAGTATCGAGAATCATCTCAAAGGGTTTGCCATTAAACATCACGTCAATCACGGGGGTTGAAGCAAGCCGCCGCTTAATTTTGACGCGATAAATTCCATCCTTAGGCGTTTTGCCAGCTTTTTCTGGCGGTTCCTCTCCGCAGAGGCTGCCCAAGCTCACTCTCTGGCCAGAGGCGGTCACCATGTAACATGTATTTTGCGCGATCGCGGTTGACTGAAGCCCGATTACCGTTGCAAAGCCTGTTGTTAAACCAAGCTCTAAGAGAACCGCAGGCAGAAATCTAAAGCACGGACGTTTCATGACACAGTTTCCAGGAGAGTATCACTGAGTACAGTAGGGTATCACTGGATGACAGCATGCCAGTCACCGTACTTCAGTAATAGTATTTCACGATTTTTCTATCCCTAGTGTGCCCAAATTGTAGGGGATTGTCGAAATTTATTTTTGGGTAGCTTTTGAAGAAGGAATCTATCTTGTTCTCTGGCTGGCACTCTGCCCAACTAATTCTGCCTAACTAATTTTGTTACTGATTTCCGATTGATGTCGGGATTGGGTATCGATTCTGAAATGGGGGAGGCTCGATGGGGTGAAATCCTATAGACTGAATCTAATATTTAATCAAAATTCAATCGAATAAATATAATGCTTTCATCTTACGGAACCAATCTAAATTCAGTGATTTAGATGTTGGGCTGTTTAGATGTTGGATGATTTAGATATTAGGTAACTGAACCATTGACAACCAAAATCGGTTAATGGTGGAGTAGACTTCCGAAAACTCAGTTAGGTTGACCGGCTTTGTGATGTAGCAGTTAGTATATAAATCATACGCCCGCAGAATATCCGATTGGCTCGATGAAGTGGTGAGAATAATGACCGGAATTTTCTTGAGAGTGGGCTCTGTTTTGATATGGGCGAGGACTTCACAACCATCTAACCCAGGCAAATTTAAATCGAGCACAATGAGTTGAGGGAGCTTTGCATCTGGATAGTCTCCCCTTCGGTGTAAGTAATCCAGTGCTGACTCTCCATCTTGAACCCAATGAATCTGGCAGTTTGGACTATCTTGTTGATGCCTGTCTTGAAAGTAGCGGATTAATAGGTAAGCATCACTCGGAGAGTCTTCAACTAAGAGAACATCGATCAAGGAACCTACAGACTGATCATTCATGACGGTTTTAATTTCATCCTTCGTCTTATGTAGGTATATAAGATAAGGTGCATAAGTATTAGAATAAGCGACTGGACAATATTAATGCCGTTTATTTAGGGGGAACCCTATGGAACATAACTCTTTTTTCCTTATTCTCCCCTAATAAGGCACCTGTAGATTAACTTTGATGAATAGAATTTGAGGGCGTCTCTTCCTTGAAGTTTAATTTAATTCTGATAATTTAATTTGGAATTGTGAAATGGATAGTAGTTCCTGAGCCTAATTCAGATTCTGCCCAGATTTTGCCGCCATATAGTTCAACAATTTTTTTGCAAATAGCCAGTCCTATTCCTGTGCCAGGAAACTTGGTTCGGGGATGTAATCGGCGGAAAATGTCAAAAATCCGATCGAGGTATTCTGGTTTCATGCCAATCCCGTTATCCTGGACTGTAAATTGCCAACCCTGGCTGGGTAGCGGGGTTGCTCTGATAGAGATGCGAGGGGGTTCAGATTGGCGGAATTTGATTGCGTTATCTACCAGGTTTTGTAGAAGCTGGAGCATTTGGGTCCGGTTGGCATGGAGGGTGGGTAATGGATCGACAATAATCGTGGCTTGATTGTCTGCGATCGTGACGCGCAAATAACTCAATACCTGCTCTATGACTTCTTGGCAACTGACAGGTTCTCGCTCTTGTTCTTGGTAGCTGAGGCGTGCATAGCTCAACAGATCTTGAATTAACTGTTGCATCCGTTGCCCACCGTCATGAATGTAATGTAAGCATTCCAACATACTGTCGTTCAAAGGATGCGTTTGAGCGGCTTCTTGGAGCAGTTGGGTGTAACTGACGATCGCTCTCAGGGGTTCTCGCAAATCGTGGGAGGCGATGTAGGCAAAATTTTCTAATTCTTTATTCGATCGAATGAGTTCCTGATTCAGGGCTTGAAGTTGTGCTTCGCTGCGACGCAGGGCTTCTGTGCGTTCTGCAACTTGTTGTTCTAATCGTTGATTATAGTCTTGCAACAACTGTTCCGATCGTTGGCGTTGTAAAGCATGACTAATTGCAACACTAAACTGTTCTAATACAATGATCTCAGGCGCGGGGTAGCAATGTTCGCGGGAGCAATTAAGAAAGCACAACCAGCCGGTTAGTTCGCCTGACCAAGATAAGGGAAATGCCAGCAAAGATTTGACGCCCAACCTCTGCCAACTCTCACGATCGGTCAGGGCTTCTGGTGGCAAGGCATCTAAACTCGGTAAATTCACAAAATTGCCGTCTTTAAGTTGAGCTTGACTCCAGGGAAAGTTACTTAAGGGATGATGGAGAGAAGATAGGTTTTGGAATGCTGGAATAATCGAAATCAAGTCAGTAGATATCCATTGATAAAGCACCGTGACCGGTTGACTGAGATCTGAAAAATTCATCACATAAATTAAGTCAATCTGCTGTAATTCTGCCAGAACGTTCAAGGCGGATTGAATTTCCCTCGGAATTTCCTCTAGCGTTGCGTTGATAAACGAATTAGAGAAATTGGTGATGATTTGATTTAATTCAACTTGTCTTTGTAGTTCCTGTTCCGCTTGTTTACGATCGCTGATGTCAGTCAGGGAACCCACATACCCGATGACTTCTCCCGTTGAGTTGCGTTCTGCGACGGCTTGGCCGTAAACCCAAGTGATGCGTCGATCGGGGCGCTGCAACCGATACTGTAGTTGAAAGGGGTGTGCATGATGGATGGACTGTTGCCAAGCTTCCAACACTCGGTCTTGATCGTCTGGATAAAGGGCTGCGATCCATCCATTCCCTAAGGCAGCCTCGAGGGAGAGTCCCGCCGTCTCACACCAACGATCGTTGACATAAATACAATTACCCTCGGAATCCGTTCGAAAAATGCTGACTGGGGCGGTGGCGGCTAATGAAGCATAGCGCTGTTCACCGTCTTGTAATGCGGAGTCTGCTAACTTACGGTGGGTAATGTCCTTCGAGAGTCCACCCAGATGCAGGGCATTTAACCTGGCTTCATAGGATGTCGGACTAATGTTAGGTTCGTCTCCCAGTAGCGCAGAATTCTCGCCTGACCCAGTCATTTTTTCCTGTTCTAATTGAATGACTTTGGTTTGCAGAATTTCTAGCACTTGATAAAGTTCGATCGGGTTCAAAAGATTCAACAAACTCGTTCGCGTTAAAATCCCAGCTAAATTGCCCTGTGGATTGGAGACGATTACCCGACTGACTCGATGGGTTTGCATCATCTGATGGGCGATTAAAAGAGAGTCTTCGGGAGATACCGCCAAGACGGGATGACTCATGACTTCTCGTGCAGAGATGCGATCGAGGGGGAGTTGTAAGGTCTGTAACTGAACAATATCTCGTTCTGTAACAATTCCGATCGGTCGTAGTGCTGAAGAAAGATTGGTTTGTACTAGATTATTTTCTAGTGCATTAGTTGTTGCTGGGGTTGTAGGGTAATGATTGCTGCTCGATTGATTCTGAGGACTCAGAGAAGGCTCAACAATAATAATGTAACTAACGCATTTCTGAGCCATGAGCTGAGTCAATCTCAAAACAGAAACATCAGCCGATTCTGAGATCACGTTCTTGGTCATCATTTCAGATACAAGACGGATTCTCAATAAATCAACAGGTTGTAACCATTGCTGAATTGTTTCGTGGGTAAGCAGGCCAAAGATTGATCCATCTTCTTCTACAACGACTAAGTGTCGAATTTGGTGTTGCCGGAAGAGATTGAGAGGGACGAAGAGATCTTGCAGTTCCGATCGTTGGAGCACTCGAACGGGACGGGACATGACTTCTGCAATAGCCACTGCTGCCAAGTCACGGTTCTCCGCACTCAACCGCACCACATCCCGCTCCGTCAGGATCCCGAGCAACTGAGCCTCTGCCACAACGAGGACACAACTCCCTTTAGCCTCGGCGAGCGTTGCTAGATAGGAGGTATCCGGTGGCTCTGCATCTGTTGGTAATAAACAACTCGACTGCTCTGCACTCATTAGATGCAGGGCATCCATGACGGAGGCTGTGGGTGCGATCGTGAATGGGCTGCGAATAACTGCTTGGCAACTGTTGAACTCTGCAGAGGTGATTGACAACATATTGACAATAGAGGGAGGTGGAATACATCAAGATTTGAAGTATCAATCAGACTTAAGTCTCCACAGCGATCTTTCCATCTAAACTTGTCCTGATTTACACTCGTCCCAACCTAAGCAGTGATGCCTTGTCAGCACTATCCTGCTTGTTTCATACCATAGGCGATGTTGAGCCATTCCGTGAGTGGTTTTATAAAACGTTGCTGATTTTCAGATGATTTCCCTGTTTTCTCGGCTTAGGGATTTGCCAAGAAATAATATCCCCTCTTCATCCCCCC
>NZ_JBLZFX010000106.1:0-20294 GCF_050753345.1 Alkalinema pantanalense CENA528
TTGGCCCTAGTGCAAAGTAGTGGCGACCCTGGCTAGCCCGCGATTTTCTCAATCCAGGGGGGATCGGTCTACCACTACTCTTAAGATACAAGGGGGGATCCTCACCCATAATGCAGACCAGCAAACCATTACAGCATTCAATCCTGCGTTAGTCGCACATTCATTGCAGTATTAGCCGTAACGTCGATCGCATGGATTCGATCCCCCTAATCCCCCTTCAAAAGGGGGACTTTGAGTAAAAATAGAATAGAAGTACAGATTTAAAGAACTTTTCTTCCATTCTTTCGCATTTACTCCGGTTCCCCCTTTATTAAGGGGGGTTAGGGGGGATCTCTTCGATCGCGCTCCATCCTGCTCACGTATTGCCAATCCGAACCGGGTACCGGAACCGGAGGACTCCAACGCACCCGATCGCTAAACCGCAGCACATACAACTGATTGATCGTCGCCTGTACCTCCTCGCGGGTACCCAATAGATAAAATTGCAACGGCCTACGATCGTCCTCGATCGCGCGATCGAGTCCGTCAAAACTGATAAACATGGGATTTCTCCTGTGGCGTGATGTGGGAAGAAATCCCAAAAATTAAAGCCACCCTTTTGCGCAGGACAAGTAGGGTGGCCCGATCGAATGTTACAATCCGTGTCAGACCGCCTAGCTGGTCAGATCAGCTTCGGGGTTTAGCTACCCTTTGTTGCTTGGAACCAACGCTGGGTAGCGCTTCAATTTTTGGGGTCGTAGCTGATTCATAGCCCTACGGACGGTCATGGACCAACGGGCCTTGCAACACACGGTTGCACTCAGCTATGAAAAACAAGCCTAGGGGTAAATCGAGATGCTGTCAACTGTTTTGCAATTGTTTGCAATCCTGTGATATTTGGCAACATGGCATCTGTCAACATGCAAGATCGATCTTGCGGGGATTCGATCTCCGATCGTTCAAACCTTTTGCAAAAAGTTTCCTAAGGATGATCTGGAACTCCATAAAGCCACCTAGATCGCGATCGTGTGGCGCACGGAAGTTCGATCTATTGTCCTGCGTCAGTTCCTCAAGATGGTGCAGGAGGTGATGAATGGATCGCTGCTAGATTCTTAGTAAACGTTAGCCTCTAGTAATCTCTCTCATCATTCCCAGAGAATTATTTTCGTGAAGATATCATAGCCAATTATTTCTCCAGAAAGTGACAATAGTTGTGTCATCACTCCTGTTTCCAGTATGGTTGAATAGATCGTTTCCTGCCAGTCCCCCATGCTACCCACAGACTTACTCATGCATCGTTTCAACGGTGAAGAGGTACAGCCTAAACGCTTGGCCCTCACCGAGGATGTCCTAGAAATGGCCACGGATTTGATCGCCATCTTCCAGTCAGCCAAGGGCGGCAAACGGGGGGAACTGAACCGACTGTTGCAGGAGTTAGAAGGCGAAGAAACGGACTATCGCGTCAAGCGGGGGTTGGCCCATCTGCTGACCAGTGCCTTTAGTGAGTTTGAAACGGTGAGTCCATTGGAACCGCTGATGTTGCGGGAAAAGGTATTTGCCCTCTCTGCCACAACCATTCCCAGTCGACAAAATACCACAGCCACTTTGGAGAACATTGCAGATCAACTGACCCAGGAACTCGGCCAGGAAGTCTTGGTCGAACAAGTCCAAGCAGGACTCTACGCCGATCTGCCCGACAATCAAATTCTGACCACCTTTGATGCGCCAACGCCAGAAGCCTTAATTCACCGCTACAACTTATCCCAAGTGCAGGGCGTCTTTTATCGATCGAGCCATGTGCAAATTGACGCCCACCGCAACGATCCGGGCCAGTACAAGCTCCTATTTCGCTATATCAAACTATTCCAATTAATGAGTTACATCGAAGGGGACGCCGACCATGGTTTTACCCTCACCCTCGATGGGCCAACTAGTCTCTTCCAGCCCTCCACCCGTTATGGACTCTCCCTAGCCAAACTTCTACCCGCCCTGCTGCATGTGACAAAGTGGAGTTTGACGGCGGACTTGCAACTGAAGGATTACTATTCCGGCCAGGTGCGGAAGGGACGCTTCACCCTAGAGGCCGACTGCGGATTGGTCACCCACTATCCCCCCGGCAAAACCTACGACAGTATGCTGGAGCAAGGCTTTGTCGATCGCTGGAACAAAACCAAAACGGAGTGGAAATTAGAGCGAGAAGTGGATCTGGTGGCAATTCCCGGTAGCGTCATGATTCCCGATTTTCGCCTCGTGCATCCCGACGGTCGATCGGTCCTGCTAGAAATTGTTGGTTATTGGCGACCGGAATATTTGCAGAAGAAATTTGCCCAAGTACGAAAAGCCGAGCGATCGGATTTAATTTTGGCTGTCTCCGAACGTCTGAATTTGGAAAAAGCAGGCATTAAGCTAACGGATGTGCCTGCGAAGCTTGTCTGGTTTAAAGAGCAGTTACTCCCAAAGGCCATTCTTGCAGTATTGGAAGAGATGTAATTATCAAGAATCCGAAATTTCTTCTCAAACAAGATGTATTTTTACATGCAAATATAAATTTATGCTGACTTCGCTAAAGTTACTTCATACTACAGTGACGCTTCAGGCTTAAAAATTTAAGCTTAGAAAATATAGAGTGCCCAAGATACAAAGTTCATCTATCAAAGTTCATCTATCAAAGTTCATCTATCACAGTTCATGTATCAAATACCCCAACTTAACATCATGAATTATCATGCTAGATATTGCCCTTAAATTTCTCCAAGACGAGTTGAATGCCTACTTATTTACGAGAACTGGGTCAGATACTGTCAAAGTGGAAATGAGTAGGCTGGTGGATGAAGCTGGGAAATATGCTTTGGAAGGGGAAACGATCGGAGCAACCATTATTAATCTGGAAGAAGATCGCATCTTTAAATCCCACTTACCAGAACATAGCTATCTGAATGGTCAACATATTGTGCAAGAGCCCGATTTAAAGCTCAATTTGCATGTATTATTTGCAGCAAATTTTAAGCTCTATGATCAGGCATTAAAGTATCTGTCCTATATTCTTTTATTTTTCCAAGCTCACTCCGTTTTTACCTCAGAAAAATATCCAGGACTTGATCCAAACATTGGCCAGTTAACGATCGAACTTCAATCCTTGAATTACGAACAATTAAATCAGGTTTGGGCCTTCATTGGCGGCAAGCATTTGCCTTCTGTAATTTACAAAGTCCGCATGGTGATCCTGCAAGATATGGAACCTCAAAAAGTCCAACGTCCTCTCACCACAATCAATATAAATCTTCATCACTGATGATGGACGAGGTTCGTTAATATTCAAGTAGGGTGTATTACCTGCTGGCACGGAAAAAGGCGATAGGAGTGCCTCAATCATGCAGTTTAAGACACTGTTTACCGTTGAAATTTCCCATAATTACTATCGGCAATTGTGCCAAGATTTTAGTTTTCTGCTACCTAGGAGTACGAACCAGTCTCTCCAAGGAGGAAGATTAATTGCGAAATCCTACCACGATCGCTTGTATGTATTATTTGAAGTGGATGATATGGAGCAACCGATCGTTCCTTTAAACGGGACACGACTCCGGTTTGCGTTAAAACTACTCAACCCATTTTTTACCAATTTCACAACCTTCGGATTTGACCTAGGGCGATTCAAACCCCTCTATCGGAATCAGGGGGGTGGGAATGGTTTAGATCCTCCTCGATCGACCCTTTTAGTGGGCTCAATTTGGCAGCATTCCTTACAATTGCCCGATCGGCCCGTCACTGTCAATTTGAAAAATGGGCAGGGGCAAATTTTACGCACTCAAGTATTGGGCAATACCCAAACCCAAGGAGACATTGCCTATGATTTGACTGGATTTTCGGCAGGACTCTATCAAGTTGAGGAACTTTATCCTACGAGTAGTCAACGCACCGATTACTACCTAGATGATGAACTGATTAACCAGGATACTTTTGGGTTTTTAGAGGTAACAATCGACCCTGCTTTCTACAATAACCCTCCTGCATTTTCCATTGCCTTTACCGCTAGACAAGAGACGTTGAAATACTATGTGGTGACGCAGAAATATAGCGATGCTGAACTAGGACAACTCTCCGTTACAGATTCCGGCTTTACGGAAGACCAGCGGCCTCAAATTACCTTTACCAAGGTGGCATCGACCGATTTTACCGCGAATGATTTGCCATCTAACTTATTAGGAGATCCCCAGTCGCAGGTGCTGTTATTTCAGTCGCAACAACTAGTTCCTCGGCAGCAAGCGGCCCGCCACAAAATCCAGCTCAGTCGGAATGGCGATATTTTAATTCCCCACCTTCCGGCCCCGGACATCGATCGATCGACCGCCGATTTGATTATTCAACTATCCAAACCTTAAGCGCTCAACTCAACTATGCCTACCTACAAAACCCCCGATGTTTACATCGAAGAACTGTCTGTCTTTCCGCCCTCGGTGGCTGAGGTGGAAACCGCCATTCCCGCCTTTATTGGCTATACCCAACTCAGTCCAGCGAATTTGCGCAATCAGCCCACCAAGATTAGCTCGTTATTAGAATACGAGAGTTTGTTTGGTACTGCCAAAAATGAAACGTTAACCGTCACCCTCTCAGAAACGCGGGACAGCAACGGAATTTACCCGATTCTCTCGATCGCGGAACCCACCCTGAGCCATTATCTGTATTACTGTATGCGGATGTTTTTTGATAATGGGGGCGGCAAATGCTATGTGGTTTCCGTGGGCGATACCAGTGGAGCGGTGGCCCTGGGAGACAACACCACGGGGCTTCTGGGGGGCTTGCAGACAATTTCTAAGGAGGATGAGCCGACGTTGATTGTCATTCCCGATGCGGTACTCCTGGATACGGGGGGCGGAACCAACTACGGTACTTTGATGCAAGCCGTATTGGCCCAATGCGCTCGCCTCAAGGATCGCTTTGCCATTATGGACGTGACACGGGGCAAATCCGCCTACGTGACCAGTGAGATCGATGCCTATCGGGAGTTGCTCGGTAACAACAACCTGAAATATGGCGCGGCTTACTATCCCTTTATTAAGTCGGGGTTAAATTACGTTTATAGCGAGGCCACGATCGCGATTAATCAACCCGATGAAGCGGCAGATGCGGATAACGCTGCGGGGCCTCTGAATAGCTTAACCCTGGCAAATCTCAACGATCCGGCCCACGCTAATTACAACACGGCCAACTACAACAATATTAAGAAGAAATTAGCAGATCTGTTTGCCACCTTGCCCCCCAGTAGTGCAGTCGCTGGAATTTACGCAACGGTGGATGCAGCCAGGGGAGTCTGGAAGGCCCCCGCCAACGTCAGCATCAATACTGTGGTGGGGCCCGTGGTCAGGCTAGACAACGCGAATCAGGATGAATTGAATGTCAATCCCGGCGCGGGTAAGTCGATTAATGCCATTCGAGCCTTTGCAGGGAAGGGAACCTTAGTTTGGGGCGCAAGAACCCTGGCAGGCAACGATAACGAATGGCGCTATGTTTCCGTTCGCCGCTTCTACAACATGGTGGAGGAATCGGTGAAGAAATCCACCTACTGGGCTGTCTTTGAGCCCAATGATGCCAATACCTGGGTCAAGGTGCGCGGCATGATTGAGAATTATCTACTGCAAAAGTGGCGGGAGGGAGCTTTAGCGGGAGCCACGCCGAAGGATGCCTTTTTCGTCAAATGTGGCCTGGGAACCACGATGTCCGCCCAGGATATTTTGGAAGGCCGGATGAACGTAGAAATTGGCATGGCGGTGGTCCGTCCGGCGGAATTTATTATTCTCAAGTTCTCCCACAAGTTGCAAACCTCCTAGGGTATTCTCCAACGGTTGGGGGGAGCACGATCGATCTAAAGTCTGATCCCTAAATACCTACATCTGATCCCTAAATCAGATCTATCAAGCTGATCTCTGCTCCCACCGCTATCTCTTGTGTTGTAATCGAAGTCATCGTTAGCGTTGCTAATGATTAGCCTTCCAGTTGATCCATTTCTACTATTTTCGCAACAAGGTATGGCACACTATGGCAAATAACTATCCCCTTCCCGTCTTTCACTTCACCGTTGAGTGGGGTGGCAAACGTGTGGGTTTCTCGGAAGTGGCTGGGTTAACCCAAGAGAACCAAGCGATCGAATATCGTGACGGTTCCTTCCCGGAATATTCATCGATTAAAATGCCGGGACTCCGGAAGTTTAGTAACATCACCCTGAAACGCGGTATTGTCAAAAGCGACAACGATTTTTTCAACTGGCTCAACACCGTGAAGCTGAATACAGTGGAACGGCGGGATTTGGTGATTAGTTTATTGAATGAACAACACCAACCCGTCATGGTCTGGAAAGTTCACAATGCTTTTCCCGTTAAGGTGGAAGGGCCACAACTTAAGGCAGCAGGCAACGAAGTCGCGATCGAATCGATCGAAATTGCCCACGAAGGACTGGAACTGCAAAACGATTAACCCCGGCAACCCCAGCCCGTCACTCAGTAACCACTCCGTAACCACTCAGTAACCATCATGGCGAACTACTATCCACCTGTAGGGTTTCACTTTAAGGTTGAAGTATTGGGACTCACCCCAAAAGCCGATGACGTGCGGTTTACCGAGGTGAGTGGACTCTCGGTGGAACTAGGGACGGAGGAAGTCGCAGAGGGGGGAGAAAATCGTTTTATCCAGAAGTATCCCACCCGATCGAAATATCCAGAGCTAGTTCTCAAACGCGGACTATTGCTGAAATCGGAAGTCCTGACCTGGATTCGGCAATGTATTGAGGATTACGACATTAAACCCAAGAACATTGACATTAAATTGTTAAACGAAGCCCATGAGCCGTTGTTAACCTGGCATATAGCCAATGCTTACCCCACCAAATGGTCCATCAGTGATCTGAATGCCTCTAATAATGCGGTTGTGATCGAGAGTTTACAGTTTTTCTATCAATATTTTACCCTAGACCCATCGTAGGAGGAAACCGCAATGCCGATCGTCGTTGATGAAGTGGTGATTTCCGTTGAAGTCAGCAACCAGGCTTCCGGTGGATCAACCACACCCGCCAGTCCAACCCAGGATAAACAAACCCTGATTAACGAATGTGTGGAACGGGTTTTAGAAATCCTAAAACAGAAGGAGGAACGCTAACCCATGAGCGATCGTGGCACCTTAGAAAAGCTCTTGATTAAAGCCTACGAGCGCCCAGACTACTCTGGACAGCCGATCGGGGAGTTTGCAGCCTATGTCAATCCCAATGAGATCACGCTGTCCTACGAAATGGAGTATGACAGTGCCCAAGGTGCCGGAACGACCAATAGCCGAATGACCTTTAAAAAAGTCAAACCCGGTGATTTGTCTTTGACGTTTTTTATTGACGGCACAGGAGCCAACGGCAGCAAGATTGATGTCCAGCAGAAGGTGGAGTCGTTTCAAACCGTTACAGGTTACAACGGCAATATTCACCGTCCCAACTATCTTAAAGTTGTTTGGGGCACGCTCCAAGTCAAGCGCTGTATTTTAAAAAGTGCGTCCATCGCCTACAAGCTGTTCAAACCCGATGGAATTCCCCTGCGGGCCGTCATTACTGCCAATTTCACCGACAACGCTGATGACCAAACGCGGGTGGCCTTGGCGCAGGATCAGTCTCCGGATCTGACCCACGTGCGCTTAATTAAGGCGGGGGATAATTTACCGGATTTGTGTTACCAGATCTACGGCGATCCCAGCTATTACCTGGAAGTCGCCCAAGCCAATGAATTGGAGAATTTCCGCCAACTCACACCGGGGATCAAACTGTTCTTTCCACCGTTAAAGAAGGAGTAATCAGACAGGATTCAGCCAGCAGGAGCCAGAAAGAACGATGCCAGATACTAAAACCCTCCCGATCGCCGCAGAACATCGTGAATTCACCGTTAAAGTCGGTGGAACGGAGATCGATCGTGCCCATCAACTCTTAGCGGTGAATGTGGTTAAAACTGTCAATAAAATTGCCTCGGCCCGTTTGGTCTATCTGGATGGAACAGCCGCTTCCAGCGATTTCCCCCTGAGTAATACCAATCAACTGATTCCGGGACAGGAAATTGAAATTCTGGCGGGAACGGGCAGTGATTTAGTCTCGCTTTTTAAAGGCATCGTCATTCAACAGCAGATTAAAATTCGCGATCATACGGCTCCGCAACTGATTGTGGATTGTCGCCATCGATCGACCAAACTCACCGTTGGACGGAAAAGTGCCTACTTTTTTGACCAAACGGATAGCGACATCATCAGCCAATTGCTAGAGCAGGCGGGGCTGGAGGCCGATGTACAGACCCTATCCGCTACCCATCCCCAGCAGGTGCAATACGACTGTACGGATTGGGATTTTTTGCTAACGCGGGCGGAGGCCAACGGGCTGTTAGTCCTAACGAATACACAAACGGTTACAGTCAAGGCTCCAGATTTTAGTCGTTCCCCGGTCTGCACCTTACAATTTGGGTCAACGATTTTGGAAATGGATGCGGCGATCGATGCGCGATCGCAATTTAATGCGGTTAAAAGTATGACCTGGGATGCAGCCCAGCAAACAGTTGTGGAAAAGGAGGCCAACGAACCCAGTCTCAGTAGCCCCGGCAATTTGGCCAGTGCGGATTTAGCGGCGGTGATTGGCCTGGAACAGCTTACCCTACGCCATGGAGCCTTGCTGGAAGCGGAAGCCCAAGCCTGGGCCGATGCCCAATGGCTCAAGTCCAAAATGAGTCGTGTCAGTGGGCGGCTCAAGTGTGAAGGTATTGCCACGGTAAATCCGGGGGATCTGGTGCGGTTGAGTGGTGTGGGCGATCGCTATAACGGCAATGTCTTTATCACGGGGGTGCGGCAGGATTTCGACCTAGTGCAGGGCTGGAAAACCCACCTGCAATTTGGTAATACGGAGCAATGGTTGGCCGCTGAGCACAATACCGTTACAGCCCCCAAGGCCGCTGCCCTGCTACCGGGAATTAATGGCTTACAGATTGGGATTGTTGTTAGCAATGAGGATCCCGAGGGGGAAGATCGGATTCGGGTCAAAATGCCCTTGGTTAATAGCGAGGATGAGGGCACTTGGGCCAGGTTAGCAACCTTGGATGCTGGGCAAGAACGGGGGTTTTGTTTCCGACCGGAGGTGAACGATGAAGTGATTCTCGGGTTTATCAATGATGATCCGCGCCAAGCGGTGATTTTGGGGATGGTGCACAGTAGCGCCAAACCTGCACCCATTCCGGGTTCGGACGACAACCATGAGAAGATTTACCAAAGTCGATCGAAGATGAAACTCTTCTTCGACGATGACCAAAAAATTATGCAACTAGCAACCCCAGCAGGAAATCAGATCACTCTGAGTGAGGCCGATAAAGCGATCACGATCGAAGACCAAAATGGCAACAAAATCGCCATGACTTCGGATGGAATCAAAATCGAAAGTAGTCAAGCGATCGAACTCAAAGCTGGAACAGAAGTTAAAGTCGAGTCGGGAACAGCGTTGAATGTAAAAGGAGGAACAGAATTGAAGCTAGAGGGAGCAGCAGGTGCAGAAATTTCCAGTGCTGCAACAACCAAGGTGAAAGGAGGATTGGTGCAAATTAACTAACATTAGCTATCGCAAGAATTAAGATTATTAAAATCACTAGGAGGAATGGAACAATGCCAGCCGCAGCAAGGGTCGGAGATACCAGTAACCATGGAGGCACCATCACAGGGCCAGGAGTCAGCACAGTGCTGATTGGCGGAAAGCCCGCTGCCGTTGCGGGGGATCTACACGTTTGTTCGCTACCCCCCAATGGCCACCAACCGACAACCAGTGCTTTTCCATCCGGTAGTGCCACGGTCTTAATTAGCGGCAGACCTGCTTTACGGACGACGGATGCCTGTATTTGTGGAGCGATGGCGTTGATTGGTGATCTGACGGTTTTGATTAATTGAGGAGAAGGATGATGAGTGAAGGTCGATCGAATCCAACGTATACCTCGTTTTTAGGCACAGGCTGGAGTTTTCCGCCAGAATTTGTGCTGGAAACGGGGGAAATGGTTATGACCTCCGATGAAGCGGATATTGAAAATAGTCTCAAGATTTTATTGGGAACGGCGGCAGGGGAGCGATTCCTCAATCCAAAGTACGGCTTAGATCTGCATGAAATACTATTTGAGCCAATGAGTACGACATTAAAAACGTTTCTTCAGGATCGAATTAAAACAACAATTTTGATCTATGAACCTCGGATTAATTTGTTGTCGATCGAACTGGATACCTCAGCCCAGTACGAGGGGAATGTCCGCATCCTATTGCAGTACGAAATCCGGGCGACTAATTCTCGCTTCAATCTGGTCTATCCCTTCTACACCAGCGACGCCAACGAAATTCGACAAACTGTAGATTTCAATCTCAGTTCAACGGGATGATTTTTAATGCAGTCGTTTTTGTAATTTAATACCAACAATATAAATTTTCAAGAATCTCAATTCATAATAGAAATAGGAGAAAATTTTAAGCCAATATTATCTAGTCCTAAATTTAGAATTTCTTTTAGATGACTGCCAACGAGACCGTGATAAGTGTCCCCTTGTAGTCAGAGTGATGATTTCAAGCATGTATCCAGCAATCGCTCCAGGAATTGGAAGCCGAACCTATGGCGGAAAAAGATATTATTCAAAATTTAATCTTCCAACTGGGCCAAAGTCAAACCGATCGGCAATCGGAGGCATTGGATAGCCAGTTTGCCAAGGTGGATGAGCGATCGCTAGAAGACCTATGGCAGTTCGCGCGGCAGTTATCCAGCGCAGTAAATTACTATCGCGGCAATATTGATACTCCAGCGGGTGACTGGCAGAGCTTTTTCCCATCCCAGGGGACATTACAGCAATTTTTAACCAGTGAAACAGCGGAGACGCCCCCCCATCTTGCCCTCTTTTTAACTTTCCTAAAGCTCTACCAAACGCCCCAGGAGGTACTGAATCAAATCACAGAACGGCACCTCGATTTCTATTACAAAACCGTTCTTCAGTTTCAACCCAAACCCGCCATTCCAGACAAAGCCCATCTTGTACTAGAACTCAAAAAAAATACCGCTCCCGTTCTAATGACGCCGCAGCATCAGTTTTCAGCGGGTAAGGATGCCACAGGGGTTGAACAGATTTACGTGCCGACCCGCGAAACGGTTATTAATCCTGCCAAGGTCGCTTCGTTACGATCGCTCTTTCTCGATCGTGCTAGCCAAACCGTGCGCTATGCCCCGATCGCGAATTCTGCCGATGGTTTAGGCGAAAAGTTGTCCACTGATAGTCCCAGTTGGTCTAGCTTTGGCAATGCCAGCTTACCCCGCGCCGAAGTCGGATTTGCGATCGCGTCGCCTGTCTTAGCAATGCAGGAAGGAACACGCACGGTTACGGTGCGATTGAACTTGAGTAATGTCGATAGGACGCGCGTAAATAACACAACGTTAGTTAGTGCCTTTGACGTTTTTCTCACCGGAGCTAAAACTTGGCTTGGGCCTTACAGAGTTTCACCGACTCTCAGCTCAGCGAATGTTCTGGAATTCAGTATCACGATCGCAGCCAGTGACGCGGCGGTAATTGGCTATGATGTGGCGACCCATGGCTATACCTACACCACTGCTGATCCAGTTTTGCAGGCAATTTTAAATCCTGACGCAACGCTGGGATATCTCGATTGGCAAAGCGTTTCGCTACTCGCTGCTCAGATTACCGTTGAGGTCAGCGGCATTACGGGCTTACACCTAGAAAGTGATGACGGCCTCCTCGATCCCAAGCGTCCTTTTTTGCCCTTTGGGGCGCAACCCACGATCGGTTCCAGCTTTCGCGTGGGCTACCCAGAAGCTCTCAACAAAAAGCTATTAGAACTGAAATTAGCCGTCAAATGGAAAGGCGTTAACCCAAATTTAGCCACCCATTACAGCGGTTATGGAACCAGTGTCACCAATGCCAGTTTTACCGCAGCCGTGGCGTTTGACGATGGCGGAACTTGGCATTACACGGGGACAGGTGAACTGCTGTTTGACCGCGATAATGCCACCGTTGAACGGGTGTTTCAATTCAGACCGGGTACCCCCTCTATTTCCCCCGCTTTACGAGCTGGGATGGAGGTCTATACCTTTAATACGATCGGCAGTCTGTGGGCGTTTAATTTTGTGAGTAAGTACCTGTTGTGGAATCCTGTTTTTATTCCATTGGTAAACGTTGAACCGGAGGCTCGATCGGGATTTATTACCTTTGCACTGGAACGGGATTTCCTGCATTCCACCTACCGCACGAAGTACGTGGAAAATGTGATGACCTACAGCAAAACTGGCGGCACACTGACCATTCTCAATGAACCCTACACACCTACGATCCAAACGATTTCCCTCTCCTACAAAGCCCAGTCCGATGCGGTGGCGGTGTCATCGATCGCCCTCAGTGATTTTGCGAACCAAGACGTACAATTTTTCCACATTACCTACTTTGGGCAAATGCGGGAACATGGCTATCAACGCAACCAATTTAATTTAGGTTCCACGGTTGCTCTGTTACCAACCTATGCCTACGCTGGAGAATTGTTAATAGGGCTACAAGGGTTGCAGCCGGGAGATAGTGTGAGCCTGCTATTTCAAGTAGCAGAAGGTAGCGCAAATCCAGATATAGCAAGGGAATCCTTAGATTGGTTTGTCCTAGGAGATAATTATTGGCAATTACTCGATCGCAGCTCAGTCGTTCTGGATACTACCCAACAGTTATTAACTAGTGGAATCACTCAGTTCATCATTCCAGCCAATGCAACGACCCAAAATACGATTCTACCGAGTAATCAGATTTGGATTAAAGCAGGGATTCGTAATAATGTCACTACAGTTTGTCGATTGGTACAAGTGGCAGCCAATGCGATCGCAGTCCAATTTCAGGATCAGGGCAATGATCCCCAGCACTTATTAACACCCTTGGAACCCGGAAAAATCAGTAAGCTCAAAACCACAGTGGCTGGCATTAAGGCGATTGCCCAACCCTATGCTTCCTTTGGAGGACGGGCGATCGAAGCCGATCGAGTCTTACAAACCCGCGCCTCAGAACGACTGCGCCACAAAAACCGTTGCATTACCGCTTGGGACTATGAGCGCATTGTGTTAGAAGCCTTTCCGCAAATCCATCAAGTGAAATGTATTCCCCATGCCAAGGATGGTGTATGGCTGGCACCGGGCAATGTTTTACTCGTTGTCGTTCCCGATTTGCGGAACCAGAATGCGGCCAATCCCCTGCAACCCAAGGTCGATGCCGTCACGCTGCAACAAATTACGGATTACGTCAACGATCGACGGGGAATGCAAGTCAAGGTACAGGTGAAAAATCCCCTCTACCAAACCATTCAGGTGGATTGCCGAGTACAGTTTTACCCCGGCTATGAATTCAACTATTACCAAAAAGCATTGAAGCAAGCATTAACAGAATTCCTATCACCTTGGGCGTTTAATATCGATCGGCCTATTTCCTTTGGGGGCAAGGTGTATAAATCCGTTTTACTCGATTTTGTGGAGGAACTGTCCTATATTGATTACGTAACTGATTTTAAGGTCTATACCTATAGCAGTGAGACCAACAATTTTATTGATGTCAGTGAAGTTTCTCCCACCCGTCCCGATGCAATCTTAGTTTCTGATAGTAGTCATATTATTAATCCCGTTGTTTAACTGAATTCTCCTAGGTTCATGCACTATGCTCTCCCAACTGACCATTCCGCACAAACAGAATCGTCCCAATGCCCTCAACCATCAGTGGTTCTATGCAACAGGCTTGGCACAGGTACAGCAGTTGGCGCAGCGCATTTGGACAGACTACAACGTTCATGATCCTGGAATTACGACCCTGGAATTATTGTGCTATGCATTGACGGATTTGAGTCATCGCGCCACTTTGCCGATCGCGGATATCCTAGCCAGTGATCCTGCAACTCATAATAATACCTTTAATGACACCTTTTTCACAGCTCGACAAATTCTTCCCAACCGTGCCTTAACGGTTTTAGATTACCGCAAATTACTGATTGATTTACCGGGTGTGAAAAATGCTTGGATGACTCCCGCTACAGTCACCTACTACGCTAATCTAACCCAACAACAGTTACAGCACAATCCTTCTACCACCGATCGAACCATTCCTGTGAATTTGGCAGGTTTGTATAAAGTGACGATCGAATACATGGATGGAATTACAAGTAATACTGAAAAAGAAGCCATTCAAAAGGCCGTTTGGCAATGCTTACAGGTAAATCGTAATCTCTGCGAAGACTTTGTTGAACTAGGAGAAATTGCAACCCAAAATTTCCTGCTGTGTGCCGAGCTAGAACTCACGCCCGATGCCGATGTCGCCAAGGTGAATGCGGAAATTTTGTTTCAAGTCCAGCAATACCTAGCTCCCGGTGTGAGGAACTATCGCTTGGGTGAGATGCTGACCCGCAAAAAGGCCGATGGGACTCCTTACACGATCGACGAAATCTTTGATGGCCCTGCCTTAAATTGTGGCTTTATTGATGATGATGAATTAGCCCAAGCAGAATTACGCCAGGAAATTCGGCTCTCGGATATCATTAGCATCATCATGGATATTCCAGGGGTGCAGGCCGTGCGGGACATTGTGATCAATCCGGCGGAAACGGAAGTGCCGCTGGAAACGAAATGGGTTGTTCCCGTCGCAGACCAGCATAAAGCCCTGCTCGATCGTGATCATTCTCGGCTAGTCTTTTACAAACGGCAGATGCCTGTGGTTGCTAACCGCGATCGGGTCAATAGCATGTATACCGCACTCGCCCAAGCCGTGACTGCCAAAGCTGAAACGGTTGCCCTGGAGGATTTACCCATTCCCCAAGGCAAGCTCCGCAATCTCGATGGCTATTATTCATTCCAGAACCACTTCCCAGCGATTTATGGCTTAAGTCAGGAAGGATTATCGAGCAATGCTGATTCAGCCCGCCAAGCATTAGCCTACCAACTAAAAGCCTATTTACTCTTTTTCGATCAAATCATGGCCAACTATTTTGCCCAGTTGCACCATGTGAAGGATTTATTTTCGATCGACCCAGAATTGCGGCGTACCTATTTCTATCAAGTTGTGGATTCCTTTGCGAATTATCAAGCCATCTATCGAACGACCGAAGAGAGCGATCCTACTGAATTAGTTCGCACGTTGCAAACCCAACAGGATAACCAAGATCAGAATTCAGGGTTCGATCGCCGCAATCGATTTTTAGATCACTTAATTTCACGCTTTGCAGAACAATTCCATGATTTAGCCTATACGTTGTATTCAGCCTTTGGTAGCAGCACTGAGAGCATGATTCGTTACAAGTGCGACTTTCTGAGGCATTATCCGGAAATTAGCAGTGAGCGATCGCTGGCCTATAACTATACGCTGCAAGCAGATAGTGATCTCTGGAATAGCGAAAATGTCTCTGGTCTAGAGAAGCGGCTGGCTAAGCTTTTGGGAATTCAAAATTACAAACGCCGCAATCTGGGAGATATTGCCTATGACATT
Source organism: Alkalinema pantanalense CENA528 (assembly GCF_050753345.1). NCBI lineage: Bacteria > Bacillati > Cyanobacteriota > Cyanophyceae > Leptolyngbyales > Leptolyngbyaceae > Alkalinema > Alkalinema pantanalense. The sequence goes on from NZ_JBLZFX010000106.1 coordinate 15,507, forward strand.
TACGCTGAAGTTGACAGTACACCAGAAGATGAATTTCGCTTCCGGATTCGCAACCGGGAGACCTTAGCCATTATCTTGAGCAGTAGCCGCAACTATGAGACGCTAGTTGTAGCAAGACAAGCGATGGAACGGGCAATTAAGTTTGCGCTGGCTCCAGCAAATTACGATCGTAAAATCAGCAGCAATGACAAGCATTATTTCAACATCATTGATGACGCTGGCGAAGTAGTAGCGCGACGCATTGAATATTTTGATACTGAAGATCAGATGAATCGAGCGATCGATGAGGTGTTGCATTACCTACAGGTCAACTACAGCGATGAAGGGATGTATTTGATTGAAAATATTCTGCTCCGCCCAGAGGAGGAAGGCGACCCGTTTTTGCCAATTTGTGTGGATAGCAATTGTACAGACTGTGCAGAAGCCGATCCCTATTCCTACCGCATTCACATTATCTTGCCCGATTACGGCAGTCGCTTCAGTGATATGGCCTTTCGAGGCTTTGCAGAACAGGTGATTCGATCGGAAACCCCAGCCCATATTCTGCCAAAAATCTGCTGGATCAGTGCGGAAAACATGGCGGTTTTTGAAAAGCTATACTATGACTGGATTCATCTGAAAGCAGGTGTGACAACTGCTCAGCGATCGGACAAACTGAAGAACTGGATTAACCACTTATTCGCTGTGAAAAATGTTTATCCCCCGCGACGGTTACGGGATTGTGGTAGTGAAGAGAATCAGCCGAAATTTATTTTAGGACGGAGTAACTTAGGAACGGGAGAAAATTTAAAGCCGGATACATAAACATTTCATAGATCGCCAATTGCTTGGAGACTGCTCGAATTAAACTCAACGGCAACCTAAACCCACAGATCCACAGGAGCGATGGCCATGACTGATACCCTGCAATTACTGAAACAAATTACCACGGGCTATAGCGTTTTTGAACCCGATCAAGTTCTGACGGAACAGCAACTCAATAGTATTTCCGATTACTTTGATGATCAAACACGGCTGACGCGACTGTTTGGGCTGGGGGTGGGGATTGCGGCGGGACTGCGGGTATCCGTGCAGGAGAATCAGGTCGTTGTGACGAAAGGAGTCGGGCTGACGACGGATGGGGATTTGCTGTATTTAGCCCAGGATACCGTGTTCGATCGTATCCAACCCTACGACGCCTCAAAACCGAAATATGCACCGTTCTACATCGACAACACGATGATTACGGTCTACGAATTGCTGCTCAATGGTTCTGACACCCCAGAAGGAACGCCCCTGAAGGATTTTAGTTTTCCCCAGGGAACGAGTTTGAATACGCTGGTTGCGTTGCTGCTCATGGAAAGCTACGACAAAGATGATGATCTCTGCTCTGGCACCGATTGCGACAACTTAGGGAAAGATCGCCTGAATACACCACGATTAATTTTGGTGGATCAGTCGGCTCTTAAAACACTACAACCAGACATTCCTACACCGCACCAAGCGTTTGCAAAACTGGATGAAATTACCGTCGATCGCGTAACGATTCCAACCAATTTAAATGCTTTTAGTGACCTTGCCCAGCGCTATCGAACTACTTGTAACACCATTCACGATCGCGTAGTTGCAGAATTAACAAAATTGTATCCCGCTTGTTCGGCATTCCTGGGTGATGTATTTTCCACTGACCCTACGCCTGCTTGGATCACAAAGCTCAACACCTTGAGAAATCGCACTTTTGGAGGGAATAACTCGTTTGGAATTCAGTATTACTATGACTTCCTGAAGGATGTTGCAGAAACCTATAACCAATTCCGCGACCTGCTTTGGGAGGATCAAACGTGGTGCTGTCCCAGTCCCGACAGTTTTCCCAAACATTTACTACTGGGCAATGTGATTCCTGGGGAAGATCCGGAAGCCAATCGATTTGGATTTTACCCCTCGCCTATCACCAGTTCTACGATCGACTGTCTCAATCAAGCGAAGTTCCTTGCCCAAACGTTGAATGCCCTGATTGAGAATTTCCAAGTCCCTGCGGCGGGAACGCCCATTCGCATCACGCCGAGCCTATTTGAAGATCAGCCGTTGGCGGAACGCGCCATTCCCTACTATTATGCGACGAACGGACGCTTTCCCATCCATCGCGCTTGGAACTATCACCTCCACCAACGTCGTCGCGACGAGTACAACTATTCCTACAATGCCAGCAGTTACGGTGCAAAAGGGGGCGCAGCCAGTCCGCTCACCACACAACTGGGACGCTTTTCCTTCTTCCGGATTGAGGGGCATTTAGGGCAACCTGTGACAGCAGCTGTAGCGGCGATCGAACGGGAAATTTCGGCACGGAATCTGCCCTTTACGGTACGCAGCGTTTTGCTCGGCAATGAACGATCGCAGGTGGTCAAGAAACCTGGAATTCGCTACACCGATCTGCATCGCTTTCACTATGTGCTGCGGCGGGATGCCTTTCACCAATTAGACGAGGTTGGCAAATTTAGCGATCGGCTCAAGAAAATGGTGGATGCTAATGTGGGTCAGGAAAGTAATGCCACCACGTTACGGCAAGCGGCTGAACAAAGCAACAATACCATTGCAGGCAAAGTGACTGCAAGTCGCACAAAACTGAATCGGAGTTATTCCAGTTATGTGGCAGATGCCTCTTGGAAAGCCGATCTGAGCGATACATTACGGACGGCGGGAGAGTATAAATTCAATTTGAGTGATGTAGTAAAAACAGAATTTACAACACCGTTTGATTCAATCTTAAGTCAAACTCACCTACAGTGGCTAGATTGGCTGGATGATTTGATTAAACGCAAGGATGAAAAGGCAGATGATAAGCTTTTGTTCAAGAATTTTATCGCTGATCACACCGAGATCGAGCATTTTGGGGGCGTCGTGCGGGGTGGAACTTTTATCCTCATACATGACAGTAATCAGACGGTAGTTGCGGACTTCATGCTGCCCTATTACTGGGAAGACGTAGTGGAAGAAGAAGCGGAGGATTTAACCTGGACGAAGCCAACCATTCGACCGGATTGGGTAATTGAGAACGGAGTGAAGGTCATCCCTTCACTCAGCACTGTATTTACAGACAAGATTACTGGATTCAAACGGGAATTTGAACCAATTTGGGAGGAAAAATTGAATCTCCAGAAGAATTACTTTGATGTGTTTAAGCAATCCGTCACGTTAATGAGTGATGTGGTTCAGAAGGATTATCTCAAGATTTTCCAAGATTCTGTCACGTTAACCAGTAATGTGATTACTAAGCGTACCACAGACAAAGTGGGAGTCAACTTTGCTGATCCATTGTTAGGCATCAAAGTTAATGAGACAGAATTGAACCGCCAGAAGGTAGACATTCTACGGCAAAAGGCCCAGCAGCCCGATCTTCCTGCCGATCAACGGAAACTCTTTGAACAGCAGGCCAAGGATGCGGAAGTTCTCTTAGCCCGATCGATCCAGGATACGACCACCTACATTTCCACCACGGGTGTAGACGTGTCGGGCAATAGTGAAGGGTTACAGGCGATGCTAACCGTGTCCGACAGCATGAAATCCATCACCCAAGCAGAGACACTGAAGGGAGTGCAGGATAATTTAGTTGGATTACAAAAACAAACCAAGAATACCGGGCTGAAAATCACTTTGGGCAATTTGTTGAGGTAATACAAAATCAATTTGTGATTGCAACACAGAACGATCCTAAATCCCCCTATCTCCTACGGAGAGGCTACGCCAAGACAAAGGGGAACTTTCAAGAAATCAGGAGGTGAAATGAATCAGCAGAGTTCCCATAGGATTCGACGATTGCGCTGGGAGGTTTCAACCTCCTCGTTAAGTGATGCGTTTAGCGTTCGTCAGCAGTTGGCGGAAGATTGGCAAAACATATTGCTCCCTGTATTGGAGCAGGTGTTCGATCGAGCCTATGGGCCTGATGTATTAGTGCACATTCCTAAATTACACCTACAGTTTCAGGTGCCACCATCTGACTCCTTAGGAGAATGGCTGGTGCGAGAGTTTCCAGACTGTCTACGCCAAGCCCTCCAGGAACAATTGACTGATCCCTGGCAGCGCCCAGAATTCTCATCCGAAGTTGGTGTGGACAACACGCTTCCCCAGGGGCAATTGTCGCTTAATCCCGATCGCAGTCAATGGGAGAGTCTGTTGCAATACCTGCGGACAGGCATTCTGCCCTGGTATGCCGCCCAGCCCGATGCAGAACTCATTGCTCAGGAATTAGGCCAGCTGTGCGCCAAGCGATCGACCCAGCTTATGACCCATCTCCAAGCCTATGCAGAATCCCCTAGCTTCTATTTCCGTTGGTTGCAACTGGTACCGGACTCGGAGATGCCCAATCTCACCCAAGCTTTGCTCAATGGATCACCTGAGAATTGTAGAGCTGTTGTCCTTTCGTTGGTCAGCGCAATTTTAGCGATCGCGCCCTCACACCTCGATCGTCATACCCGATTGCATTATCTTGCTACGAGTTTAGCGATTGGATTACAAATTACAAGTTCCATTTCCTTAACCAATTATTTGCACACGGTAGAAGAGACTTTACCGTCGATCGCGCAGCCCAAATTCCGTGATTGGCTTGCGACCCTACCCACACTGTTTTCTTTAGCCTTGCAGTCCGATCGCCCATTATCTCCATTAGCAGAAGATTCTCAGATAGCTGATCGGAGCGATCTCGCCCCCCCAGAATCGCCCCCTCAGCACCGTTCCCAGAAGCCTCCAGAACTCCCTCTCCCCCCTTCACTGCTTCCCCAAACAGAGACAACACCAAACATTACCCTCCCACCC
>NZ_JBLZFX010000107.1:0-20178 GCF_050753345.1 Alkalinema pantanalense CENA528
CGCTTAATGTTCAACGCAGCAGGCTTGTGGAACTTCTACTTAGATGCAGCATAAGTTAGATAACAGTCAGGGCAAACCCTGTCCCAGAGCTGGTTTTATTTCCCAACAACTCTAACGATGACAACCTGTACGATTCAAATCGCAGGGAGTCCTGATCAGAATGGGATTTATCTCTATCAAGAGCAGGCACTATCCAAATCGCTAGATAAACCCTACCGCCAACGATTTCTCAAAATTTCGCCCAGTCCCTATAGCCCCACGATTCGATCGCTCACCTACAAACCCCAACAGATCGATCGCTGGGTCAACTTCTGCCAAAAATCTAAACCCGATCGGCAGATCACGATTACCGACCTAGGCGAGGCCACCTGTACTGTTTTCCTCAAACCTGTGGTGGAATCCTTCAATCGAACGGGCGATCGAACCGTCGATCGAACAATGTTTGTTGGCACGACCCCCGTTGATGGCTGTGCAACAAACGTGCGTGGAGCAAGCCGCATCCGCAACCAAATCACTTTACACGCCGCAGGAATGGATACGTGGGATCGGGGCTATGATGCCCAAGGGAAACAGGTTTGGGGGGCTAAAAGTACAGCCTATCAATATCGTTGGGTTCATAAAGGGGAGCCTTGACAAGGTCTCTTAGCTAAATCCTCTTAGAAGATTTCTACAATAACTTCCGACAGGTGTCCGGGGGTGGCATTGCACTGGGAGAAAGCATTATTTGGAGGACGGCTTGGAGAACTTATTGAGATCGAGATGGGCACAATACCAACAGCACCTTTTGGGGCCGCAAATGGGTGAATGCTCTTGTGTGATTGAATGCTCCTATGCAGCGTCCTACGTAGCAACTGATGGAAGGAAATTGTGGATAGCGCAACGTCAGAACTGATCAGTATTCTGAACCAGTTACCCATACCTGCAAGAGCCTGGGTTGAATCACTTCCCTGGGAAAATCGGCGCTATCTTCTATCGTTATGTCATCTGCTCTGTGCTGCGTCATCCCAAGCGCAAGCAGAATTCCTAGATACCTACACGGCAGATGGGCTGATTACTAAGATTATTGAAAGTCACCACATCAAGCGGAAGGTGCAATTCCATCTCAAACGATTTCAACGCTTAACGTTGTTGAGTGAAGATACTGTCCGGGATTATATTCGCCAGTTTTACATTCACTCAGCGCAGGACTTGCGACGTCAACCCGATATTTTCCTAGAGTCGGCTCTTAAACTGGTGATTAGTAGCGAAGATAAAGATAATATCCTGAATTATATTTTGGGATTTGAGGTCATTAAAATGCTGTTTTCCATGAGTTGGTTACAGCATGAAAAACTCTATCGACTTCAACGTAACCAAGAAGATTTTTTCAACCAGTACATTAAACCCATTCAGCATGCCCATCGGTTGAATCAAGTCATTGTCCCTAAAGATCAAAAATTATTCTTTGCGCGTCGAGATTATTTTGTCCAAATGCCTAATATTGCTGAGAAGAAATTGCTGGAATTGGCCATGGCAACCTTCACGGCTGAAGTGACTATCCAGTTTGGTTTTGCGATCGTCCGCCATCCCAACTGGTTAGCCTTTGATCATAACTACATCTTTTGTGATGAGATCGATCCAGTTTTTGTAGATCCCAGTTAACTTACCAGAGCATCATCAATGATGAATTCGTTTCTGTTCACCCCGATAGCGGATGGTCTCAGAGACGATCGCGGCCACACCTGAAGCAACCATTAGAACAACACTAAGCGCATTCATATCCGGTTTTACTTGCGTCCGCAGGCGACTAAAGATTTCCATGGGTAAGGTGTTGGTTCCGCCACCCGCAGTAAAACTTGCAATCAGAAAATCATCCATACTCAGAACAAAGGCTAATAAACAGCCTGAAATAATCGCAGGTGCCAACTCAGGGAGTAAGACCAAGATAAAGGCTTGAAATGGGTTTGCTCCTAAATCTAAAGCTGCTTCTTCTAGATAAGGATTTAAATTTCCAATGCGCGTGGAAACAATCAGTGCAACATAGGCTAAACAAAAGACCACATGCGCTGCCACAATGGTTCCAAGACTTAGGGGAATCGAGACAGCTGCTAGGAACACTAAGGTCGATACCGCGATCGCAATGTCAGGAATAATCAACGGCAAATAAGCTACATTTTGATAGAGTTGCTTCCCAGGAAAGCGATATCTGGCCAGTCCCACAGCCATTAGCGTTCCAATCACTGCTGAGATAGCCACTGCTGAGAAGGCCACTTTTAAACTGTCAAAAAGGGCATTAAGAATTCGATCGTCTTGGAAAAACTTGCTGTACCAGCGTAGGGTAAAACCAGCCCACTGTGCACTGTTGGGAGAGTCATTAAAGCTGTAAAACCCCAAGACAAAAATTGGTAGGTACATAAAGCCAAACATGAGTACCGAAAACCACATTTGCCAAACTGCATGTTTTGGACGATCGAGGGATTGATGATCAGGACGGGCAGCCATAGTGAATCTTCAGTGGGAGGACAAGGTGGGTTTATTGGTTCGGTAATGCTGTATCCCAGGGTTGACTGATACCTAGGATGGCACAGTGCAGTTACGAATCTGCTGCTCGTCGATCGCCATATTTAATCAATAAAGCAATGGAAAGAGTCACCATGATGATTAGCATCGTACTCATGGCTGAACCCATCCCCCAATCTGGCGTTGCTCCGAGGAACTTGTTATAGATCAACCGTGCCGCTGTCATGCTAGATGGGCCTCCTAGCAGTTCAGGATTGACAAAATCACCAAGTGCATTAATAAATACCAACAGCGAGCTAGCAGCTAGACCTGGCAAGACTTGGGGAACGGTAACCCACCAGAAGGTTTGCGCAGGGGTCGCCCCCAGATCTGCGGCGGCTTCTAAGAGCCGTCGATCGAGCTTCTCTAAAGACGCATAGAGAATTAAAACCATGTAAGGCAACAAACTATAGGTCATTCCAACAAAAACTGCTGGCATCTGATTGAGCAAATCCAAGGACGGTAGTCCCACGCTAGCCAGTAAGGAATTAAGGACACCCGTGGGGCGCAGGATGCTGATCCAGGCATAGGATCGGAGTAAGGAAGATGTCCACAGAGGCAAGACGAAAGCCAACAAGAGTAAGTTTTGCCAGCGTTTAGGGACTATGACTCCTAGCCAATAGGCCACCGGAAAGCCCAGTAGCAAGCAGAACACCGTTGTTCCGATCGCCAACAGTAGCGATCGACCAATCACTAGCAACGTCAGCGGTTCAAAAATTCGCAAATAGTTTCCCAGCCCCGACGGAATCACCAAATCCCCTGGACGAATTCCGGGCACAAAACTAAGTTCAAAAATAATCAACGTTGGCAGGACTAACAGCAGAACGAGCCATACCCCTGCGGGAAACAACAAGACCAGCGGTTCTAACCAACGAACCAACCAGGGGGGTGTTCCGTCTTTTTCTTGAGACTTGGCAGATGGCATTGTAGACACTCTTACATCCTCGTGGCAATTAAATCTGCGTCATGACTGCTGTTAAAACCTACGGGTACGGGTGGCTGAATCTATACTCCACCTAGCTTAGCTACTGGTTACCTTAAGCCAAGCTTGGTCGTACACTTCAGCCGTTGATCGATCTAGAAAAGTCATGGCCTCACACCGATTTAAAATTTCAGGCGGAGGATAAGCAACAGGGTCATGCTGAACATCAGCCGGTAGCAATTCGATCGCGGCTAGATTGGGAGTTGTAACAGCCAATCGCTTAGCCGTTGCCGCTGCCACATCCGGCTGCATCACAAAATTGATCCACTGGTAGGCCCCTTCTACATTAGGTGCTGTCGCCGGAATCACCATTAAATCAACCCATCGCGAACTACCACTTTTGGGAACAATGTACTTGAGCTTAGGATTTTGTTGGAGCAGCGGCCCTGCATCGGAGGAATAGCCCATTGCCACCCATAAATCCCCAGCCGCGATTTGATCCCGCCAAGCGTCCGTGGTGAAGTTAGCAATATAGGGCTTCAGGGTCAGTAATTTTTCGCTTGCTTTTTTCACTAAATCAGGATTTTTTTCATTGTAGGAATATCCCATGGACTTCAGAGCTGCGCCTAGCACTTCCCGTGGATCATTCAGCAACGTCATACGTCGCTTCAGCTTTTCCTTGTACTTCCAGAGGTCATCCCAATCAGTAATTGCCTCTGGCAATTTTTCGCTGTTGTAAACAAGTCCCGTTGTTCCCCAAGAAAAGGGAATGCCATACTGATTGCCAGGATCATTAGGCGACTGGCGCAGATGGGGTAATAAGTTAGTCAGCCCCGGCAAACGACTCTGATCCAGGGGAAGAATCAGTTTCTTATCCCGCATTTCCGGAATAATATATTCCGAAGGATAAATAATACTGAAGGTTGCCCCCTTGCCCGCTTGGAGAGCTGCCAGCATGGCTTCATTAGAGTCAAAGAGCTCTGTAAACGCTCGAATTCCACTGGTTGTCTGAAATGCTTTTAATAACTCTTGATCCACATACTGGGCCCAAGTGTAAATAAACATTTCGTTCGCCGCACTTTGGATAATTCCCCGGTTCTGCACATTGCCTAACCGCCAGCCACAGCTTGATAAGCCGCTCGACAGCATCAATCCCGATAACCCCAGCATCGATCGACGCAGCAACTGACGACGGGAAAGGGGCAGTGATCGATCGGGCAGTATAGGGATCATAGGGACAAGCACAACGGCAAGAACGCACAGCTAGAAAGTTTAGACACAAATAACCTCAGAAATAACTGAGCAAAATTAAGCAAAACATGCATGAGTTAGGAATCGTTCGGCAGAGCTAAACTATCTTCCGGTCGCCACACAGCATAGAGCCGGGTGTCCGGAGGCGGAATTTCAAAGCCGTGGGGAAGCTGGACTACTAATGTTTCTCCAGAGGTTAATTGAAGTTGACAATTAACATGCGTCCCTAGGTACAGCAAATTTTTGAGATATCCTTCCACATAGTTCAAGCCATCAGCAGGCGGCTCATATTGTAAATGAATCTTTTCAGGCCGCACACTGATGACGACTGCTCCGGAAGTGAGGGGTTTATTCCCCGTATCGACTGGAATCACCTTAAATGGTCGCCCTTCCGCACTAGTAATCCACAGCATCGTGGGATGGGCACCTTCAATTTTGCCCGTAATTAAATTGGTATCCCCAATAAATTCAGCCACAAAACGTGTCTGGGGCCGTTCGTAAATTTGGCTGGGAGACCCCATTTGTTCAACCCGTCCGCGATTCATCACTGCGATGCGATCGCTCAAACTCAAAGCTTCTTCCTGATCATGGGTCACCATCACAAACGTGAGACCCAATTCGCGATGGAGGTTTTTCAGTTCCATCTGCATCGCTTTGCGCAATTTCAGATCCAGTGCCCCCAAAGGCTCATCCAACAAGAGCACCGTGGGACGATTGACCAAGGCTCTGGCGAGGGCAACCCGTTGCTGTTGTCCTCCCGAGAGCTGAGCTGGCAAGCGCTTTGCCCATTCCTCCATTTTGACTAACCGTAGGGCTTCTCGGACGTGGTTTTGAATCTCCCCTTTACCCATTTTTTTCAACCGGAGTCCAAAGCCAATGTTTTCTTCTACGGTCAAGTGATTAAACAGGGCATAACTTTGGAAAACCGTGTTCACCGGACGACGATAGGGAGGAACATCTACCACAGACTGCCCCCGCAACACAATATCTCCGGCTGTCGGCAGTTCAAATCCCGCAATTAAGCGAAGGGTAGTGGTTTTACCACAACCTGAGGGGCCTAAAATACTGAAAAATTCCCCTCGACGAATATTCAGGTCAATGCCTCGCACCGCAGCTTCGCCATTGAATACTTTAAAAACTTTACGTAGCTCAATGTCGAACCCAAGATTGAGTCCGGTTTCTGAATAGTTGTGGGGTACCGTCTGAGCCATAGGATGCCTTGACCGAGGGAAAAGGGCGGAGTAAGGTAGACCCCATCACTAGACCCCATAGAACTTAACCTAAGGGAATCAAGAGAATCTACTGGGGCTTTACTCGGCTGAACTTGTTATCTATGCCATCTTAAGCCAGTGAGTTAAGGATCCATACAATCTTGTGAAGCATTGTGAGGATTCCGTTGCTGCAACTAGGCTTTGAACTAGGCTTTGGCGGATGCACCTCTTTTCCATCTTCGCATTAACTGCTAGCGTCCACTGAACTCTATTTAACTCTGACAACAAGAATCTATCACCTGCCAATAGGATGCCCTATTTCTGGAAAAAATTCCCATAGTTGGGGTTCCGGACAGAGATTGCTACAGAGATTGTTACACTGAATCATCTAACCTAGTTGTTGTTGATCCCTGCTGTTGGTCGAGAGTGCTATGGCCCTTTTGCAACCGTCTCGCTCAAATATTCGTGAGTCTGCTGCGCGACAGGTGGGTCGCCGCAATCAGTCCCTCATTTTGCTCCTGTTTGTTTCTCTACTGCTACTGGGGGGGCTTGGATCGCGGTTGGTTTACCTGCAATTGATGGAAGGTACGCGCAATCGTCAATTGGCGGATAACAATCGAATTCGCTTGATTCCCAGTCCTCCAGAACGGGGCAAAATCCTCGATCGCAAGGGCAAAATCATTGCAGGTTCCCGACTATCCCACTCGGTCTATGTTTGGCCGTTGGCCACCAAGGAAGCCCAATGGAACCAAACCATTACTAAACTTGCGAGCATTTTAAATATTCCTGAATCAGAAATTCGCAAGCGGGTTGATCAAGCAGAGCAAGATTCCCCCTTCCTTGTGCGGATTGCCCGAGGCATTAGCCCCCAGCAAGTAACTGCATTGGCAGAAGCCAAGAATGAGCTGGATGGGGTCGAAGTCAATGGGGAAACGACACGGGAGTACAAGTATGGCGATCTGGCGGCCCACGTGATTGGCTATACGGGCGAACTCAACGATGAGGAATACGAAAAGCTCAAGAAAAAGGGCTATCGGTTGGGGGATGTAGTCGGCAAGATGGGGATTGAGGCAACCTATGAAGAGATGTTGCGGGGGGAAGGGGGCGGCCAGCAAGTCGAAGTAGACGGTGCGGGCAATGTGGTGCGCATCCTGCACAATAAGCCTAGCCATGCAGGGAAGGACTTGACGCTGACCCTGGATTGGGATCTTCAGCAAGCGGCAGAAAAAATTCTGGGCACCTTTACAGGCTCGATCGTTGCAATGGATCCTCGCAATGGAGCCATTCTGGCTATGGTGAGTCGCCCAGCCTTTGACCCTAATATTTTCTCGAAACGGGTGTCTGAAGCGACTTGGAAACAGCTCCAGGAAGGCAATGCTTTGCTGAACCGGGCCTTGCAGCAATATCCTCCGGCGAGTACGTTCAAAATTGTCACGACAGCAGCGGCGATCGAAAGCGGCAACTTCACGGGAGATGAGGTGTTGCCGACCTTTCCGTCACTCACGGTGGGAGGGGTGACCTTTGGGGAGTGGAACCACGCTGGTTTTGGGCCGCTGGGGTTCACGGGGGCCATGGCTCACAGTAGTGATACTTTCTTCTATCAGGTAGCTCGGCGCATGGGAGGAGATCCCATTATCGATTGGTCGCGTCGCTTTGGGTTAGGCAGCAAAACGGGGGTGGACTTGGTGGATGAGGTGGATCCTGGTTTGGTTCCCGATCCTGCCTGGAAGCTGAAATATGAAAAGAATGAATGGACGATCGGGGATGCCATCAACATGTCGATCGGCCAGGGCTACCTACTCTCAAGTCCGTTACAAGTGGCGGTGATGTTTGCGGTGGCAGCCAATGGGGGCTACAAAGTCAAGCCGCATTTGCTGAAGGATAACGAAGAGGCTAAAAACTGGCGAGAAAGCTTGCACATGAAGCCCAAAACGATCGAGATTCTCCAGCAGGGTCTACGGGAAGTAGTGACCTATGGAACAGGGAGTGATGCCTTGGGAAGCAGTGAAGTTGCGATCGCGGGCAAGAGCGGGACGGCAGAGGATTTTGGTAAAGGATCCCACACTTGGTTTGGAGCCTATGCCCCAGCGGATAAGCCGGAAATTGTCGTCGTCGCCTTTGGTGAATATTCCGGTGGTGGGGGTGGATCACTCATGGGTCCCAAAGCACGCCAAGTGCTAGAAACCTACTTCACCCTGAAAAAGAATCCCAACGCAAAAGTGGGGGCCAATGCTCAGCCCAGTCCTACGGCTGAGGCCACACCGGAAGCGACAAGATAGGGATCTGTTAGGCGGAGGAGCTTTCCCCGAATCCGATCCACCCGCAAAGACAGCATCTGAAAAGATGCGATCGGGCTAAGGATGAAACGGCCAAAGATAAAAAAGCAGAAGGGCACAGAACCTGCGCCCTTCGCTCTCATGAACAAGTCATGAATTGAGATTCGATCTTATAGGGGATGAGCCAACAGATCGGGGAAGAAACGATTGAACTCAATCAGAATCCCTGCGGTTACTGTCAACAACAGCATGAGCAGGACAGGTGCGGTAGACAAATAACGTGCCATGAACAAGCCTCCAAAAAGCAAGATTTTAGTTGAATGACTATCGAGGAGAAACAGTGATTTCTGACTCGGCTGCAAACATCTTGCCCGTGGAGATTTCGCCGAAGGCAACCAGGGGCCAAGCAAAGCCACCCAGCATAAACTTCAGCGCCAGAGGCACATCAATGACCACTTCCTTCCCTTCGGGGTTTTCACCCTTCTTGATTGCTTGCAGATAGCTCCGACCAGCCCAGCCGATCCAGCCTGCAATATAGAGAAAGAGAATTCCCGGAATGATAAAGTCGCCAGCGTGGGAAGGATTATCCACAATCAAGTGGGGAAGTCCTTCTTCACCGCAGAGCAGACCTGATTTGGTGTACTGGTCAAAACGGCGTTGGGCCGTGGGGCTAGCCGATGCTTTCATACGCTGAGCAAAGGCAGCAGATTCACTGCAAGGAGTGAGATTATCGTAAATGGCGTGGGCGGGTGCGGTGGAAACGAAACCGAACCACAGCGCGATAGCCAAAACGAAAGCACACAATCGTCGCATGGAGTTGTTTCCCTTTAACTTAGAGATTGCAAAGTTTCTTGAACAAAAAGGATTGAACTTTTTGCGTAGATATGAGGACTGATTGAGTTGAGTTAGGTATCCCCTAAGCTTGTCCCAGAAGGGTTTAAGCTAAGAGAGAATACCAGTTCCCAACCAAAAGTTACCAGCAAATGGCAACGGTTATAGCAATTGAAACAAGTTGTGACGAAACTGCGGTAGCGATCGTTAAGAATCGTCAAGTTCTAGCCAGTATTGTCGCCTCCCAAATCGAGACCCATCGGCAATATGGGGGGGTGGTACCGGAGGTGGCTTCGCGCCAACACGTGGAGGGAGTTAACCTCGCGATCGAGCAAGCCCTAGAAGCTACACAGCTTGACTGGTCAGGGCTTGATGCCGTAGCGGGCACCTGTGCGCCGGGGTTGATTGGTGCGCTATTGGTCGGCTTAACGGCAGCCAAAACTCTCGCCTTAGTGCACAACAAACCGTTTCTGGGGGTGCACCATCTGGAAGGCCACATTTATGCGTCCTACCTCAGTGAACCCAGTTTGCAGCCCCCCTTTTTGTGCTTGCTGGTTTCCGGGGGGCACACCAGTCTGATCTACGTCAAGGATTGCGGTCTATATGAAGTGCTGGGCCAGACCCGCGACGATGCAGCAGGGGAAGCCTTTGATAAGGTGGCTCGCTTGCTCAAACTGGGCTATCCCGGTGGGCCGATTATCGATCGCCTTGCGACGGAGGGCAATCCCAAAGCGTTTCCACTGCCAGAAGGACAGGTATCCTTACCTCAGGGTGGTTTTCATCCCTATGATTCCAGCTTTAGTGGCCTCAAGACAGCGGTACTGCGCCTGACGCAAAAATTAGAAGCGAGTGGAGAGCCGTTGCCAATCTCCGATTTGGCGGCAAGTTTCCAGACGACCGTGGCCCGCGCCTTAACCAAACGGGCGATCGCCTGTGCTTTGGATTACGGGTTGACGACGATCGCGGTGGGCGGCGGTGTTGCGGCCAATCGGGGGCTGCGGCAGCAGTTACAAGCGGCGGCTGAACCCCACGGGATCCGGGTTCTGTTCCCTCCGATGAAGTTCTGTACCGATAATGCGGCCATGATTGCCTGTGCTGCATCAGAACATTTCGATCGAGGGCACCGATCTCCCCTCACCCTGAATGCCCAATCCCGGCTCCCGATTTCGCAGGTGATGGATCTGTATCAGGAGGAAGATGCGTGAGCGAGATCATTTAGATCACGAACTCGATCACTGCAATTTAGTTATCTAACGTCTTAGTTATCTAACGTCAGCTTCCATTCTCCTGTTTGGGGATTCCAGAGCGGCTCATCGGTATCACCCACAATAAACGGCCCCCAATAGCGCTGGGATCCATCCTGGGCAAAGGCGACTAAAATATCTCCTTTTTTCAATTGAATCGCCCGTCCCGGCAAAGCCACGACTAAGCCCCGATCGCTCCCTTCTCCGGGGGCAAAATCCCAGTGAGCAGGAGGCTCATAACGAACCTGAGAGGTTGATTTATCCCCCGTTTTATCACCACTAACCTTTTCTGCTTTGAACCGGAGAGCAATCCGCACGGGATGCTCTGATTGATTGCTAATCCGCAGGTTACCCCGTTGTAATGGTGCAAGAGCAGCCGTTTGCTTCGCTTCTCCCGTTGTTGTGGGGATCTTTTCTGGAGTCGTTGCGCTCGACACTGGCTGAATAATTGCGGGATCGCGGGGGGCCTGGTCTAAGTTAATCACCGGAACGTCACTACCGGTCACTATTTCAGCTTCTCGATTGAGGCGTCCTAGCCAAAAACTCCCAATACTGAATACCAATGCCGCACTGCCTGCGATCGCGATCGCAGGGAATAGTCCCACTTTACGCCCTTGAATTAGTTGCCCCATCGCCTTTACCCCGCGTCCTCTCTCTTTAGGTATAACAAGTCATTTGTGGATTTGTGGCATTAGAATTTCCTGTAAAATCACCCTTCTTTTTTTGCGGTTTCCTATGCAAGATACTCGCCTCAATCGCCTTTTGGGGAATGCCAGTGGACAGATTGAGCAATGGTTTCGCAATCCTTGGCGGCGCATCTCCTTGCTGCTGCTATGCCTCCTTCTAGGCTTCTTTTTGGGAACTGCTGTTTCAACCACAGCAGGTCAGGCTGCGGAATACGACATTTGGGTCGCAGCCATTCTTGTCCTACTGACTGAATTGGTGAGCCGTGCGGTTTATACGCGCAATGCCCAATGGCGCAGAAGTTTGCTGGCGGACTGTGTCAATGGCCTCAAAATAGGCTTTACCTATAGCCTATTTGTGGAAGCGCTCAAGCTGGGCAGTTGATCCGTGGATTGTTGATCCGTGGATTAATTAGGAGGGGATCAAGGCTAATGGGATGCGGCATTCGATCGCCGCTGTAGGATGGCTTGCCAAACCAGACCGATCGCAATCAGTCCCAATCCCACGAGGCAAATTTGCCACTCTACCCAAAACGCTAAAAAGACACAGGCTCCTAACCCTAAGCCAGCCGTCCAGCGTGGATACTGCCGCGCTGAGGGGGGTAAGCGCAATGCCGCTATGTTCGTTATGGCGTAGTAGCCCAACACACTAAAGGCACTGAAAGACCAGGTTGTTTTAACGCTGCCTAACAGGACGAGTAATCCGACGATCGACCCCATAACCAAAACTGCTATTGTGGGGGTCGATCGATGGGGATTGAGTTGGGCGATCTCCAAGGGCATATCGCCTCGACGCGCCATTGCCAGTAGAACTCGCGAAAGTCCTAAGAGGAGATTCAGTAATACCCCTAGCATGGCCGCGATCGCGCCGATTCCTAACACCATTTCGCTGCCCCAAACGGGAAAGCTACGAGCCGCCACTGCCAACGGAGCCGCTTCTGTGATAGCACCTTTTTGGAGCACGTCGGCTCCAACAGTTCCTAAGCCTACCAACCCCACTGCAAAATACAGCCCAAAACTTAAACCTAGGGTCATCAAAATGGCTCTAGGAATGGTTCGCTCTGGATGCTGAACTTCTTCTCCCAGGGTGGTAATTCGCGCGTAGCCCGAATAAGCAACAAACATTAAAGCACTGGCCTGCAAAATTGCTGAAATCGAGCTACCTTCTCTATGGTAGAGCATTGGGAACCCAGAGGGCAGCCCTTGACCGATCGTCCAGCCTACACCGAGTCCGTCCGAAGCCATCACGCCTTTAGTGATCATGCCTGCACCGACAAGGACAAACCACAGTAAGGCAAAAAGACTCACCGTCAGAATCAAGGTATTGACTCGGCTCGATCGCTGGACTCCACTCATTACCACTACAGTCATACCCACCACCGCTGCAAGGGCAACCATTACCAAACGGGTTGGGTTGCTCTGAGCAATTCCTAGCCCATGGAGCAGGTATCCCGCAAAGCCTAGAGCTGCCGTTGCCGCAGATGCTGATTTTGCTAGAAGAAATAACCATCCAGCAGTGAATCCCAGTTGAGGAGTGAGATAGCGGTAGCCATATTCATAGGTGCCCCCATTAACGGGATGGCTAGCCGCAAGTTGAGCAGAACTGAGTCCATTACAGGTTGCAACGATCGCGGCAATGGCCAAGGCTGGGAGCAGTCCGATCCCCGCAATACCCGCTGCAAGACCAATACTGACGAAAATTCCAGTTCCGATGATCGATCCCATGCCCAAGGCTACGGCTTGACCTAGATTGAGTTGCCGTTGGAGGCGTTGAGTTGTCATCTTGACATCCTCGGTGTAGATAACTGCTGGATTCCAAACCTGTGGTAGCCCAATTCAAGTCCCAATTCAAGTCCAGTTAGATTGAGCTCGATCCCTTTAGATGAAACCGGAGAGCCGCGATCGGGAGCCTTGACGCTGATTAGCTGGGGCCGTTAGAAAATGGCCGTTAGGAAAAAGCATTGGGGCTTAATGAATTGGGCAGGAAAGAGGCTTGTGCTGATTATCTAGCATGAAAATCTCTCTTTTTGAGGATTTTACGAACTCTCCGGTGGTGAACCATGGGGCAGCGGATAGAATGCTACATTCGAAATCAAAACTCAAATCTCGCAATCAAAACTCGAAATTCAACCTTGAACGCTATCGTTTTTGTTTAGAACGCCCGAAGACATTTGCAATTTTTGGTGGATTTTTGGCAGCTATGGTGACGTGCTCCTCTTCTTTTCAACGGCGGTTGGCCTGCCTAGGATTACGCCTACTGGGTATTGGTGGCATCGCGCTCATCATGATGAATGTAGGGTTGTCTAGGACTGCAGCCCAAACGGCTTCACCGATCGCAACACCTTCATCAACGGATGCGCCTGCACCTAATCCATCCGCACCTAATCCATCGGTAACGGATGTACCTGCCAATCAGACACCTGTCGCTGTTCCTGTAGAATCTCCTAGCCAAATTTCCCCTAACTCAATTTTCCCCAGCCCAGTTTCGCCCCTCTCGATCCCAGGGCTTCCTTCTACAAGTACGGAAGCTCCGATCGCGAACCCAACCGCCGAGACCCCACCCCCCGTTCCGATTCCCCTAACCTCCCCCACTTCCACCACAGACCCTACCCCGATCGAAATCCCCACAGTAATCCCTGCAGCGATCGAGCCAACCAAACCTGCGGTGCCCTTCGGACATTTGCCTGTAGATGAAATTTGGGAAGTTCCACGCCCTGTGGAACCTAGCATTGCGCCGAATCTTTCCCCGGATATTCCAATCCTCCCCACTCCCCCCGGAGATACCAACCCAACGCCACAAAGCCCCCCCTCGACCATCCCATCGATGCCTGTGCAGTCCATTGAGGAGCCGATTCACTTAATTGTGCGGCGAGGCAAGCGGCGAGTGGAAGTGTATCGAGGCAAGACCCAATTGGCGAGCTATCCGATCGCAGTGGGCAAAGCAGGTTGGGAAACACCGATTGGGGACTTTACAGTCATCAATAAAGAAGAAAATCCCATTTTCAAGAGTTTCAAAACAGGCAATGTCATTGAACCGGGGCCAGACAATCCCCTAGGGGTGCGATGGATTGGCATTTGGACAGACGGGAAAACCCAAATCGGCTTCCATGGAACCAACCAACCGGAACTGATTGGCAAAGCGGTTTCCCATGGCTGTATCCGGATGCGCAACAAGGATGTAATTGCCCTATACCAATATGTGACGGTAGGAACCCCCGTTACGGTTAAGCCTTAGGGCAAATCTGCCGTCAACCAAATCGTTAAGCAACGAGTACGTTAAAGAAAACGAGTACTCAAAAAGCCTGCAAAACTTAAGGCAGAGTCGAGGATTTGCCGAAAACTAGTCGATTGGGCCAGCTTTTGCTTCAATTGTTGCATTTGAACCAAATCTTCTGGTTTACATAGCACACTGCGTTTCAGGAGTGCCAAACGAGCTTGGGTATAGTTACGCATGGCTCGATCGCGCTGGGCTTGGAGTTCGATTTGTTCATCTAAATCTGCTTCCATGTAACGCACATTCAGTTCATTCATGAAGTCTGCAGCAAGATTGAGAAACTGCTGGTTCGTATCCGGCATGGTACAAAATCCTTCAACCTGGGAGGGGGTAAATCTAGGGGTAAATTTGTCGTGATAAGCCCTAGTGATATGCACGCCTGCTTAGTTATTCGGTACAGTCGATCGAGTCCGGTTCACGTTATTCACCCGATCGAGCATTGTGCGCGTGACGCCACTCCAGAAGGGATCGGTTTGGAGTTCATTGAGGATGCGGGTCGATCGTTGTTTCACCACATCATAATTGCGCCCGGTTAAGGCGCTGGCGTTGGTCAGAATGCGGGGAATTGCTGCGTTGAGCTGATTTAGATTAATTTCGTCATAGCGATTCGCAATTTCGATTAATTCCTTCCCCATGACCACCGCTTTCATACACTGGGTCACGGTCGTTTCTAGGAGACGTTTCTCTTCCTGCTTTACCGATTGCCACTCTCCCATCAGTTCCCCCGCTCGATTTTCCATGTCAGATTTTTGCTGGTTGAGTAGCTGTAAGGATTCTGAACCACTGTAGGGATCCTGTTCCCGTGCTTTTAACTTGACCATCAGAGCCTGATAGTCCTGCCGCAGTTTTTTGAGTTTGATAATGACGCTGGCGCGATACTGGGTCAGGACAGGCGGATTTTTGTTGAGCGCATCTGCAAAGAGTGCCATTTGAACGGTCAGGGTGCGGGCATATTCTGCCGATTTCCGCACTTCTGAGGTACCGACGATCGTCCCCCCTTCCAACTGATCAAAAATGGCAGCGAACCCATCGTATTGGCCACGCAGGTCGGTGATGAACTCATCCCATTCGGTTACCTGGGGCGGCTGATAGGGATCGATCGCCAATTCAATCAGCGTACTATTCAGCTCACTTTTGGAGTTCAGAAGGCGGTTGATAAAACTTTGGCGGATTTCTGCGGCAGAACGGGGTGGAGCTTCGAGTTCCCGCTTGCGCAGGGTATCAATCGCGTCGATCGCAGCCGAGGACTCATTCCGAAATTGACTGGCAGCATTTTGCAGAGATCGGGCCTTTTCCACACTACAGCCGTTCAGGACAAGACTCCCCATAATCAGAACAGCAAACCACGGTCGTTGCAGCCGTTGCTGTACAAGGTGTTGTAGCGATTGTTGTAGCGATCGGGTTAGCGATCGACTTCCCGGTCGCAAACCATCCTGTTCCCCCAGTTGTCCGCTCGATCGAGCACCCTTTTGCAGATCCTCTTGCAACTGTTCCCGCCACTGTTCCCGCAACCGTTGTCCCATCCCCATTTGCACAGCAGACAACCTTCTCTATGAATTTCCTCCATTATGGGTGGGATTTTTGGCTGGCTGGGGAATCTTCATGGATCGTTAATCCCCCATCACATGCACCACTAATTCCCGGTGGTGGGCCATTTGGCGGTGTTCCCAGACATAAATCCCCTGCCAAGTTCCCGTCAACAGTCGCCCCTGAGCGATCGGGATGTGCTCCGACGTTTTGGTTAAGACTGTACGAATGTGGGCGGGCATATCATCCGGGCCTTCGGTACTGTGGACATAGTGACGGCCTTCCGGAACCAGCTTGGCCAGGAAATTTTCCAAATCAACCAAGACATCAGGATCCGCATTTTCCTGAATAATTAAACTTGCAGAGGTATGGCGCAAAAACAGATGGCATAAGCCCGTCTGAATCCCCGATTCAGCCACGATCGTCTGAATTTGGGACGTAATTTTTTGCAGGGATTTACCTCGGGTGCGAATCGTTAGAATTTTTTGGTAATGGGCCATGGAGATCGGGATTCAGCAATAACAAGGAATGACCAACCATTACAAGTAACAAGTTGGGATAAAAATTGCGCTGACGTTATCCATTCTCTGTTAATTTAGAGCGTGTTTCCGTCGTGATTTTCTCTCCGACCCTAACTTCCCGACCCTAACATGACCTACTGCTTAGGCATTTTGACTTCCGGTGGCCTCGTGATGGCGGCAGACTCGCGAACCAATGCGGGTGTAGACTACATTTCCACCCATCAAAAGCTGCATGACTTTTCCCTACCGGGGGAACGAGTGCTACTGCTTTGCACCTCAGGAAATCTGTCCGTGACTCAAGCGATCATTACGTTACTACGCCGTGACCTGAAAGCGCGGGAAGATGTCAATCTCCACACGTTACCGACGCTGTATGAAGTGGCTCGCTACATTGGCAGCAAAATGCGTCTGATTCAGGAGCAGGATCGGCCTTGGTTGCAAAAGGATGGCATTGATGCAAGTTGTAGTTTTCTACTAGGTGGCCAAATTCGGGGGGAAGATCCGGAACTGTATCTGATTTACAGCCAAGGCAACTGCATCCAAGCCTCGCGGGAAACGCCCTTTCTGCAAATTGGCGAAGCGAAGTATGGTAAGCCGATTCTCGATCGCGTATTGACAGCCACCACCCCCTTGGAAGATGCGGCTAAATGTGCGCTGCTGTCGATCGATTCCACGATGAAATCTAATATTTCCGTTGGCCCCCCCATTCACCTCGTAATGTACGAAGCTGATACCTACAAAGTGCACTATGAGTTACGGTTGGCGGCCAATGCGTCCTATTTGGTGCAAATTCGTAATCGCTGGGAAGCTTGTTTGAAGGATGCCTTCGATCGGATGCCCAATGTGGACTGGGAGCATTACCTGGACACCGATCTCCCGGAAGATGTTCTCGCTGAGCAAAGTTAGCGGTTCTCGCCCAGCAACGTTGAAAACGGAGTCATTCCTTCTGGGTGGAACTGTACCGCAGTCGAATAGCTTTCCAAGTTGGACAGATCCCTGGCGTGAGTTGCATTTACTGCCCAGACTGAGACGCTTTCTCCGGGTCGTACTGTTCACGTTCTTTAGCTTTCTGTTCCACGTTGGATTGGGCATCCTGTGCTTTGTTAATCGGCTGGAGCACACTGGACGAGGGAGACAGGGTGGGGGATGGGGATGCTGCTGGGGGTTTAGGCTGGCTGGTGCAGCTCACAAGGAGTATCCCGATCAGCATGGGGAATCCAAGAACCGTAGAGAGTTGGCGCATAGTCCGGCGGGAGGATGGCACAGTATATTGGCGTGTGTGTATTGGCGTGTGTGTATTAGACCTCCTGCATGAATCAAGTGGCTTGTGCCAGTTCAAAATTGAGTAGACCCGCAATCAAATTGAGCCGGAGTCCAAACCGCTTCCTGCGATTGCGATAGCGCCCCGAAAAGATGCGAAAAATCTTGAAGCGCCGAATCGTATGCTCGACTCGCACCCGTAAGCTGGACAACGCTCGATTATGCTGCTTTTCTGCCTGCGGTAGCGGTTGTTTTCGCCGCTTTTTCGTCGGGGTGCAAGCCCCCGGATGAAGCTTCGCAAACCCTTGATAGCCTCGATCTGCTAGACAGAGTTGAGTCGAGACGAAAGGCAAACGACTGCGCTTAAGTAGTTTGAAGTCATGAGTTCTGCCCGTTCCGATCGCCGTTGCCACAATCTGACCCGTCTCAAACGCCACTAACACCTGTACTTTTAGCGTATGGCACTTCTGTTTGCCACTGTAGTAGCGTCTCTGTTTTTTTTAGGCCGCTCAATCTCCACTTCCCCCACATCCACCAGCATCACCGTCCACTCCCAGCCCGGTTGATACAACTGCCGTTGACTGGGCAGGCGAAATCGTCCACTACCCAGCAGCAGGTCTTCCACTTTGCGGATAATCCGACCGACCGTCGTCTCGTGTAGCCCCCAACTCACCCCAATGTGAAACTGGGTACGGTACTCCCGCCAATATTCCAAGACCACTAGCAACTGGTCTTCCACGCTCAACTTGGCTTGCCCACCCCGCCGCCCGGTGCGTTCTAGATGGGGACGCAGCACCTCAACCATCTCGGCGAAGGTCGGACGACTCACCCCGCACAAGCGCTTGAACTCACCATCCGACAGCGACTCAAGGTCTTGGTAGCTCATCTTCTCTCCACAGAAATGTTGAGGGCAACATTCTTATTCTCCTACCTCCTGCTCTAACTGGCACATCACTCCACTATTCATGCAGGAGGTCTAATCTTGACCACTCGACTCTTTTCCCGATTAACTTTGAGCTTCAGCATTTGGGTTAAGTATCGGCTGATTTTCGCCAGCACTCGCCGCCCTGCTCGTCTGCTTTTGACTAGAATGACTAGGTCATCCACATAGCGAACAAAACGATGCCCTCTCGCTTCTAGCTCTTTGTCCAAATCATCCAGCAGAATATTGGATAACAGAGGTGAAAGCGGAGACCCTTGCGGGGTGCCCCATTCGGTCGGTTCAACTGTGCTCCCCACCAAAACCCCAGCTCGCAGGTAACGACCGATTAACCCCAAAAGCACCTTATCAGCAACTTTTCGAGCCACGCGGGACATCAAGACATCGTGATTGACCGTATCGTTCGCGAAGCGTTGCCGAAGGCATTAGAATTTCTCCAAATCCAAGTCCACCGCGATGCGATATCCCTCTTTTACAATCGTTTTCACCTGTTGGACTGCACCATGTGCCGAGCGTTTCGGTCGGCTGCCGTAACTTGACTCAGAAAAACCTGGGTCAAAAATTGGCGTTAGCACTTGTAAGATGGCTTGCTGGATCACTCGGTCTACGACACAAGGAACTCCTAGCTTGCGTTCTCCCTTGCCTCTCGGTTTTGGGATCACCACCCGTCGCACCGGGCGCGGTTGGTAGCTGCCATTTATCAAGGATTGCCGAATCTCTTGCCAATGCTCTCGAGCATAGGATGGAAAGTCTTCTAGGCTCATCCCGTCACTGCCGGGTGCGCCTTTGTTAGACTTCACCCGTTCCCAGGCTTTGAGAACATTGTCGCGCTCGATGATTCGTGCCATCAGGTTGTCTAAGGCTGGCTCTCTGTCAGCACGCCAAACTCCATCTCCCCCATCCGGGTTCATCAATGAGTCTGAGTTGTTCATCGCTCCTCCTTAGTTCGTTCATGTTCAGCCCTTCGTCCAAAAAAGAACTAATATGGCTTCTGCTGACTTCTGTGCAGTGAACTCTTGAAATTACTCTCAAGGCTGCTGTTTTGCTGATGTTAGGGTTCTGTGGCTCCCTCGCCGTTTCCCACGAGACCTCAGTCAGACTCCCATGACCCGCAAAACCGCGACCGCACAGACCTCCCCAGATAAGACCGTGATCTCTCCCGCCGCAACCGCGTCATTTACTGTGCCCCTTGAACCATGGGTTTCGTTGTGTTGTGCCAACTCACCCAGGGGTCTCAGCCTTCTATGACGTTTCTGTTCGTCGGCTCGTCGGTTTGCCGCCGGCTTCCTCCAGACCCCTCCTCGCGGAGATGCCCTTGCCTTAAGCTAGTGGTTTCGTCACTCGGACTGCATGCAGTCATTTGGACGTTGGTTCCACCACAGGGGACTTTCACCCCATCAGATCACGCCCATGCTGGGCGTACACAAATCGTTGCAGCGGCGGATGAGAGATTGTCGTCAGGCTATCAACAGTTACTTGCCGCCGCTGAACTCAATCGTTCTACGGCTTTGGATGAAGTTAAGGCCGTTTGCACCATAGCTGGTTTGCAGAGTAGAGTTGTTGGGAAATAAAACCAGCTCTGGGACAGGGTTTGCCCTGACTGTTATCTAACTTATGCTGCATCTAAGTAGAAGTTCCACAAGCCTGCTGCGTTGAACATTAAGCGGTCATCGAAATCAGGCACACGATTCCTGTAAACC
>NZ_JBLZFX010000108.1:0-19988 GCF_050753345.1 Alkalinema pantanalense CENA528
CACCATCCGACAGCGACTCAAGGTCTTGGTAGCTCATCTTCTCTCCACAGAAATGTTGAGGGCAACATTCTTATTCTCCTACCTCCTGCTCTAACTGGCACATCACTCCACTATTCATGCAGGAGGTCTAGTGTAAGACTTAGTTTGCATCTCCCTAGTTACCTCATTACGCGCCGCTGAGCTAGGAGAAGGGTAATTTAGCGGAATTGAATGGTTGGTTAGCAAAATCTAATTGACTTGGCTGTAGCTATAAAAGTTAGGGCAAATAAGGGGCATTTCGAGTGGGGCCGTTTGATCAATGATCGATTGACCACAACTCATGGGATGATAAATTCTCGCGTTTTACCCATTGCAACCCATGCCCAAGCAACGCCTTGATAGCCTTTTAGTCGATCGTGCGCTTTGTGAATCTCGTCAACAGGCACAGCGCTTGATTCAGGCTGGCGAAGTCATGGTCAATCAGCAAGTGGTGGATAAGGCGGGAACGGAAGTAGAGATTACTGCTGCGATCGATATTAAGGCCCGATCACGATTTGTCTCTCGTGGTGGTGAAAAGCTGATTAAGGCACTGGAGCAATTTGGGATCCAGGTGAGCGATCGGGTTTGTTTGGATGGTGGTATTTCCACGGGAGGCTTTACAGACTGTCTGTTGCAGTCGGGGGCAAAGCAGGTTTACGGGATTGATGTGGGCTATGGGCAGGTGGCCTGGAAGCTCCAGCAGGATCCTCGCGTTATTCTCCGGGAACGTACCAACCTACGCAGTCTCACCCCCGAGGCTTTATACCCCGAAGACGCTCTGCATCCAAATTTAGGGGTTGTGGACGTATCCTTCATTTCCCTGGTGAAAGTTTTACCTGCCCTGTGGTCATTGTTGAGCGAACCTCGTGAAGTCGTTCTGCTGGTAAAACCGCAATTTGAAGTCGGACGGGAACGGATTGGCAAAAAAGGCGTGGTTCGGGATCCTAAGGATCAAGCTAATGCGATCGCGCAAGTTTTAGCCGCAGCCCAGGAACTCGGTTGGCAATACTGTGGCTTAACCTACTCGCCCATTACGGGGCCAGCGGGAAATATTGAATATTTGCTGTGGCTGAGCATGAACGGCCTGCAAACTGCACCCAGTATTGACGATCTGCGGCAGCTAGCCCAAACCGCGCGAACCACCCTAACCGCAGAGTTTTAGATCCAACCGATTGCAGGAGATCCAAAGATTTCGGTCAGTTGAATTTGCCAGATCTGCTTGAACTGGCTTGAGCTACTGAGAAAACGCAGCGTTATAAAGTTTTTCGTGGGCAGCGGCGGATTTGAAGAGATCAACGATCGGGTGGGGATAATCAACCCCTAAGCGAACACCCCATTGTTTTTGTTCAAAATGTCCCAATTTCCAAGGTTCATGCACCTGATTGGCGGGCAACTGGGCCAGACAGTGCAGCCAATGTTTGACGTATTCCCCTTGGGGATCATAATCCTTCGCCTGTTTTGTAATGTTGAAGAACCGAAACCCACGGGCATCATTTCCCACCCCAGCGGCATAGTTCCAGTTGCCCCAATTACTACAAACGTCATAGTCAATTAGCTGGGATTCAAAATATTCCGCGCCCATGCGCCAATCGATCCCCAAATTTTTAGTCAGGAAACTCGCGACATTCTGTCGGCCTCGATTGGACATAAAACCAGTTGCAGACAGTTCTTGCATATTGGCATCGACCAGGGGAAATCCCGTTTGTCCCGCTTTCCATTGTTCAAAGCGCGGCCAATCCTGCTTCCAAGGAAATTTCACCCCCCGCAAACCCTCTGGGTAAAAGACTCGATCGCCGTGCTTAGCACAAACCCAACGGAAATAATCCCGCCACAGCAGTTCAAAAATGAGCCAGTAGGTGGAGTCGTTGCGAATTCTTTGAACTTCGTATTGCGTGACCTGTTCGTAGAGATAGCGCGGCGAGAGGCAACCCAAGGCTAACCAAGGAGAGAACTTGCTGGAGTCCTGGGGGTTCAACATGCCGTTGCGGGTTTCTTTGTACACCTTGAGCCGATCGCGTTGCCAGATATAGTCCTGTACACGGGCGATCCCGGCGGTTTCTCCCCCCGTAAATTGAAATTGGCACCGGGGATCGATAGTCGGTTGGGAAATGCCTAGAATCTCTAAGCTCGGCAAGTTCCCCCGATCGAGATGGGCTGGGATGGTTGGTAATTTTTGCGGAGTTGGGTCGCAAGGCTGAATTGTCGAGGATTTTTCGACCTGCTTACGAAAGTTAGTAAAGAGTTCCGGCAAATCCTGGATCGCAAAGGGCAAATCATCGGGCCGATAAAGGGTGTGCCCCCAAGCAGTTTGCACCGGGATTCCCATCTGTTTGAGCGATCGTGCCAAAGCTTGTTCGATGGCCGTTTCTTCAGAAGTCACTTCTCGGTGAAAGGTTACCGTTCTGATGTTAAGCGAGTCTTCATGCTGCAACTGTTGTGCCAGCTTGGGAATTTCTACCTCTGGATGCCCAAGGCGAAGGATGAGATCACTGCCTAGCATTTGCAGGGATCTCCGCAAATCGGCCACGCTTTCCAGTAAGAATTTCGATCGCCATGGCCCCGTTTTAGGAAAACCCAAGGAAGTGGTTCCAAACTGTCGGGGATCAAAGCAGTAGACCGGAAGGACTTCTGCACCAGATTGAGCAGCTTGGCTCAGGAGTCCATGATCGTGAATCCGGAGATCATTGCGAAACCAAAGAATAACTGCGGGTCTAGTCACGATCGTTTACGCTGTGTTGAGAAAATCAGAATTGTTGATAAAAAATATCTGTGCGCAAAATATCTGCGCCCATCTTGCCGTAATCAGGGGCAAAGCTTCCATGAAAAAAGCGATCGCAACGATCGCTTTTCTACTTCATTCCTTAGAGAGGTTAATAGCTATTTGTGAAACCCTATGGTTTTCGTGAAACCCTGTAGCTGTAGCTATGGTTCTTGAACAGCACTCTTCAAGGCTAAACAAGACTATGAAGCTAAACCATCGAAGCTAAACCATCGAAGCTAAACCATCCCTAAAAGTGAGCTACTGACGTAGGCCATTGCAGGAGCCAAGGCAGACACAATTAGCTGCCGTGCAACGCTAAGGGCGACAAACGCCAAAATCGGCGAAAAATCCATGCCTCCTAGGGGCGGAATGATCGATCGAAATAAATTGAGATAGGGATCGGTCAACTGTGAGAGGATTGCCCAAGGCTGGTTATACCACTGAATATTCGGGAACCAACTCAGCAACACTCGCAGCAACAGCAAGCCATTGTAAATGGTTAAAAAAGATAAAAGCGTTTGAATAAGGATAGCGGTGGCTGAGTTCATACGTTGTGCGCTCCCAAACGTTCAGTAAATCGCTCGGATGATTGGATGAATGTGCTTAACTTTTCTAGTTTACTGGATTCTGAGCTTTCGGGGGGAGGCTAGGAATCCTCACTTGTGGGGCTTTCGGGCCGATCGGTCAAGCGGCTTAGTTCCTCTAGCTGGCCACTCCCGTTAACATGGCGCAGTTGTTGTTGTACGCCATCGATCGCATCATTCAATTGAGCGATTTTTTCCTCTAAACTCTGCCGTGCTAGTTCGATCGTCTGCTCCGTTGAAACGGCATCCGAAGCCACCCTCAAAGATCGCTTGCGAGAACGATTGATCCCCTTCGTTTCCGGATCCTCCGGCTTGCTACGGTTAGAAGAAGTTTCGGATTCGTCTTTTCCGGCTGCGCGATGGGTCAGTACTGCCCCCAGCACTCCTCCAGCGAGTCCCCCAATAATTGCCCCTAAAATAAAGCCACTGGAAAAATTATCTTGCTGACTCATGTCCCAATCTGCTCACAACTGCCATCCTGAATTTATCCTATTACGTCGCGTCCCCACTCTTTGATCTCGCCTTGCGACGGGAGTGATTCACAGCAGAGTCAGAAGCTATCGCTACCAGCAAAATCTCGAAGCCTAAGTGCCCGAAAGCAAGTCGCAAAAGCCTAAATTCCAACAGCTAAATTTCGATAAACTTAAGCCCCGAGATGCCTAAATCCCGAGAGGCTAAGTCCCAAGAATCTAAGTCCCAAGAATCTAAGTCCCAAAGGTACGATCGCCCGCATCCCCCAGCCCTGGAACAATGTAGCCTTGACTGTTCAAGGTTTCATCGATCCCTGCTGTAAAAATATTGAGCATTGGATAACTCACACTGAGTTTTTGCAAAGCTGCATGGGCGGCCACCACGGCAACAATCCGAACATTGGTTGGATCAACTCCCCGGCTCGTGAGTTCGTCCAGTGCCATCGTTGTGGTTCCCCCCGTCGCCAGCATTGGATCGGTAATCAGAACCTTCGTATCGGGATTGAGGCGTTCAGGTAGCTTGTTGAGATAGCAACTGGCCTCTAAAGTCTCCTCGTTGCGAACAATTCCCAAATGGTAAATCGATGCCAGCGGTAACAATGCCTGTGCCCCGTCTAAGAGGGCTAACCCAGCTCGTAAAATTGGGACAACGACCACTGGAATTTCAGGATTAATAAAAGTCGCAGGACAACTCGCCAACGGCGTTTCGATCGTAGTCTCCGTTGTCGGCAACCAATCCCGCACGGCTTCATAGGTCAACCATCGTCCCAGCTCAGTCATAGCACTACGGAATAAAGCTGGGGGAGTTCCCGCATCACGGGCAACGCCCAACCAGTGCTTAATGAGCGGATGGGGTGGCACATAAACACGTAGCTGAACAGTCATATCGATCCTATTCCACAGGTACGCAGGTTTTAAGTCTGACCTATCATACTCTGTCCCCGTCTCTAGATCAGGGTCAACCCTAAAGTCTCACAGGATAAAAACTTAGTTTTTCGTTTCTCAATTTATATTTGAACTTGTGATTTGGGCTTCCTCAGCGGCGATCTCATTAGATGTTCTCATGAGAGGGTGCCCCTTTAGTTTAATGCAATTAAATTTCAATAGTATTGACATAGAGTTTCAATAGTCTTAAACTTCTCTATAGTGTTCTCCTCTCTAGAGGATCGGTAGGCGGGGCGTTGCGGCAGCGATCGTATCCCCCCTTTTTTTTATGTTTGCAACTGGCACGCTAGGACTGTGCAACAAACCGTTACACTAAATTACGGACTTTGAAAAACGTGTTTTCTTGGGGATGGGGGTTCATAGCAGTGGTGTCTCAAACAGATTTAACGGGCGATCGTTCTGAAATGCTGCGATCGCAGACAACAGATGCCAAAATTGATCCCCAAATCGATGACGCCATCTACGACACGACCTACGATGCCATTGTGGTGGGTTCTGGGATTGGGGGGTTGGTGACGGCAACCCAACTGGCTGCTAAGGGAGCCAAGGTGTTGGTGCTGGAGCGTTACCTGATCCCCGGTGGCAGTTCGGGCTACTTTGAGCGCAATGGCTATCGCTTTGATGTCGGTGCCTCCATGATTTTTGGCTTTGGTAAAGAAGGCACCACCAATCTGCTAACCCGTGCCTTGGAAGCGGTCGGCATGACGATCGAAACGATCCCCGACCCTGTGCAAATCCATTATCATCTCCCCAATGGACTGGATCCCAAAGTTCATCGCGACTACGAAGCCTTTTTGCAGGAACTGATCCAGCGCTTTCCCGAGGAAGCTGTGGGCATCCGCAAGTTCTATGACGAGTGCTGGAAAGTATTCAATTGCCTGAATGCGATGGAACTTCTGTCCTTAGAAGAACCCCGCTATTTAATGCGGGTGTTTTTCCAGCATCCCTTGGCCTGTTTGGGTTTGGTGAAGTACTTACCCCAAAATGTGGGTGACATTGCCCGTCGCTACATTCAGGATCCTGAACTGCTCAAATTCATTGATATGGAGTGTTACTGCTGGTCAGTTGTTCCAGCAGATATGACGCCGATGATTAATGCAGGCATGGTCTTCAGCGATCGCCACTACGGTGGGATCAATTACCCCAAGGGGGGAGTAGGCGCGATCGCCCAAAAATTAGTGGACGGCCTAGAAAAAGCTGGCGGTAAAATCCTTTACAAAGCACGGGTGACGGAGATTGTTACCGAGAATCACAAAGCCGTGGGGATCAAGCTGGCTGCTGGGCAGATCATTCGTGCCAAACGAATTGTTTCCAATGCAACCCGGTGGGATACCTTTGAAAAATTATTACCGAAGACTGAGATGCCATCTAGTGAGAAAAGATGGCAACAACGCTATCAACAATCTCCAAGCTTCCTCAGTTTGCATCTTGGGGTGAAGGCGGAAGCCCTGCCAGAAGGCACGGATTGTCACCATATCCTGCTAGAAGACTGGGCCAACATAGACGCAGAGCAAGGAACGGTTTTCGTCTCTATTCCCACTTTGCTGGATCCCAGCCTCGCCCCTGAAGGTCACCACATTATTCACGCCTTTACGCCCAGTTCGATCGATCAGTGGAAAAATCTAACCCCTCAAGCTTACGAAGCCAAAAAAGAAGCCGCTGCTGCACAGTTAATTTCCCGCCTGGGAACAGTTTTCCCAAACTTGGCAGCCAATTTGGACTACCAAGAAGTAGGAACAGCACGGACTCACCGGCGTTTTCTAGGTCGCGATAATGGGACCTATGGCCCGATCCCCAGCAAAAAACTGCTTGGCCTTCTCGGTATGCCATTCAATCGGACTTCGATCTCAGGGCTCTATTGTGTGGGTGATAGTACATTTCCTGGACAGGGCTTAAATGCGGTTGCTTTTTCGGGATTTGCCTGCGCTCACCGTATCGCTGTGGATTTGGGACTATAGTGTCTGAGGAACTTGTGTCTATAAATTTATGTCTGAAGAATTGGCATCTGTGAATGTAGGTTTGTGATCTCTATGCGTTTTCTTCAGTGATCTCTATTTTGATGGATGTATTTAACCTATAGGCGTAATTACTATCGGTCGCGTCAATGGTTGATTGTCAATAAAATTGGTGAGTCGCTAATAAAATTGGTGGGTCACTGACTACAGCCCCTGAGGGATTGCATAGTAGCACGTGAATTTGGAACTTTTAATCTTGCCAATCTAATCGGTAGGCGCGACTGGCAGCGATCCCCAAACGTTTCAGACTTTTTCTAGATTGGATCTGCATAACTGCCTAAATTAATTGGGTATGACTATAGTTGAGATCAAGAATTCCGATCGCCAACCAATGAATTGATCTTCTATCATCGATCCCATACGGCGATGGAAGACCTTGTGGAGCTAAGCTGCATAGGGTCTTCACCAGGTTGATTGCAGTGACCATTCTGCAATTTCACAAATTTATTTATTGAAGATCAAAAATAGGGAGAATTTTTCCCGAGTTTTTACGGAGCCACCTTACTAAAAGCTCTGTCATCTTAATCAACAGCACCCTCTTATCTAGGGAGTTTAGGCAATGCTACGGAATAGGTTATCAGGCAATCAGCAGACACCATGGGATACAGCACGGGAACTTAATCCCAAAATGTAGTTCTGATCGCTCAATGAGTTTCAAGAATCAGCTTAACGCGTTCAAGATAGTTTTCCCTTCGTCCTTTCCCTTCTTCGCACTACGTCAGGCTTTTCTAGGAGCATTCCTGATTCCGTACCCTATGAATGATCTCGCTCCGATCGGGTAAATCTCACTGAATTTTAATTTGAATGAATGATGAAGTTCATTTGATTAGTTCATCCTAGAGATGTCATCAATAGTTGTTCTTAAGGATGTCATCCACAAGACAAAGGAATGGTTAAATTTGTAGCTAAAGTTACAGCGAACAACGAGGTGATTAAATCTTGAAAGATGCACTAGAAGCCACTCTGCTGATTTTCAGGTATTCTTCGTAGCCAACTGATATTTTCACTATCTCTTCTCACAAACGACTGATGTTCTGCTGTTAGCTTTACGGAATTTAAAACTTTGCATGGGTATCTTAGGGAAAGAAGGTAATCAGGAACGTATCCTACCCCGGCAAAGTGACTGTGACCCTTGTAACGATGTGACCCTTGTAACGATCGATAGCTTCAGGTTCGAAAAGGTGATGTGTTATGTCTCAAATGAATTTGGCTTCTCAACTCCAACCCCCAACCCCAACCCTCCTAGACCACTTGCTGACTCCTGTCCGGAATTGGCTAGACTCGATCGAAATTACCGATCGTAAAACCGCTCACCGAATTTGCAAGTTGATCCCCGCTCAATGTCCCTTTGAGCGTGATGTCATGCTCTTTGGCCGCAAGGTGGCTCATATTCCGCCAATGTGCAAACTGAACCCCCTGTACGACCAATTCGTTGGTTTACGATTCCGCTCTCTCTGCTACTTAGTAGATGTCTGTGGGGAAACCATTTCCTTCTGAATCAGTCCTGGATTTAAACCCCGACCGATAAAAACCAGTTTAGTCTGTCTAAGTTCTTCCGGTTGCCAACGGCGATCGTAGAACTGCTCAAACCGATTTCCTACCCCCTGTATCACCAATCGCATCGGCTTATGGGGAACGGCTACAAATCCTTTAATTCGATAAATTTCCTGTTGTTGGACGAGGGCTTCTAGTCGCTGCCGAAGCACCTCTGGCTCAAAGGTTTGATCCAGTAATACATAGGTTGAGTCAATCTCGTCATCATGATCATGATCCTCTTCAAAGTCATGGTGACTGGGACGGCTCGCCAAATCATCTTCCACGGCTGCATTGAAGCCTAGTAATAAGTCCGTTGATAATGCTTCAGGTTGGGATCGTCCATGGGTGATGATTTTAACCGATCGGGGTAACTCCTGCTGTACCAGTGCTTGCACTTGGCTCATTTCTGCGGAGGTGACTAAATCCGCCTTATTGAGAATGACGAGATCGGCACAGGCTAATTGATCTTCAAATAATTCCTGTAACGGTGTTTCATGATCTAAATTGGGATCCGCTTGACGTTGGGTTTCAAGGGCTTGGGGATCCTGGGCTAAGGTGCCACGGGCAACCGCTTCGCAATCTACGATGGTAATCACTCCATCGACGGTAACCGCATGGCAAATATCTTGCCACTTAAAGGCTTTAATTAACGGTTTGGGCAATGCTAAACCCGATGTTTCAATTAAGATGCAATCAATGCTGTCGCGACGTTTGATTAATTCTTGCATAATGGGATAAAACTCTTCCTGCACGGTGCAGCAGAGACAACCATTATTGAGCTCTACAATATTACTGGCTAGATTATGGGCCAGTGGATCTGGAGCGATCGGCGGGTCTACGTCATCACAAATCTGGCAAGCTCGTAGGAGATCCCCATCAATCCCTAGTTCGCCAAATTCATTGACTAACACCGCAATGCGGCGACCTTGGCTATTTTGCAGGAGGTGGCGAATTAAACTCGTTTTGCCGCTACCGAGAAAACCAGTGATGATGGTGACGGGAATTTTGGCTGCCATGCTGTGGGAACCCAATGAATCGAACAATCGATTATCCTACGCGATCGTGGGAATTTCAACTATCCACCCCCGAGGGACGTTTTGAGTAGCCAGAACCATCAGCGATCGTTTTCTCTGATACCTTCTAGACTCCAATGTATTCAAATTGTTTATCTGAAAAGCGGCGAAGGTGACATTTCTAATTGTAAATTCTGATCAAAGTGGGCGAAGTCAAAAAAGCTTGTTAAGCTTTGTAAAAGTGACGTGCAAATCCACTGGATTTTCTAGTTTGTTCAATGACAACCATGAGCTAGGCCCCGTCAGATGGCCTACTCCTTACAATCCAATAAGTTTGAACCTAACTGAGAGCACACAACTGAGAACACACAACTGAGACTATAAAGTAGGCATTACTGAAGAGGTAAAACTGACAAACGAACTTCATCCAACAGAAAACTCTGTGTAACATTCTTTTGGATGTCAAAAAGAAAAATGCAGAAACGGTGCTGTTTCTCTTTTGGTATTGTCTTAGAGCCTCTGATATTGGCTTAGAAACTATGGAGCCAATTACCGCTAGTAACAAAGTAAATCCAAGAGTCAGTTAACGACTGGCGAAATTTGTGAGTACATAATCTCCCTGAAATTCAAGTTTGATTTTGATGTTTGCTGAAATGCTTGGAAGACTTCACCTGTGTTGGTTTAGACTTTGCACGTCCTTATTGCAGTTAAGAGGTCTAAATTATGAACATCAATGGCAAAAATGCCCTGATTACTGGAGCATCTCGTGGCATTGGTCGGGCGATTGCGCTGGAATTAGCGCGTCAAGGAGCAAACCGATTACTGCTGGTAGCGCGGGATCGAGATCAGCTACAACAAGTAGCGACTGAAGTGAAAGAGTTGGGGGTCGAAGCCAGCATTCTACCGCTGGATTTAACAGACGCTCGATCGGTTCATTTAGCCATTACTCAAGCATGGCAAACCCAAGGGCCGATCGATCTACTGGTCAATTGTGCTGGAGTGGCCTATCAAGCACCTTTTTTACAATCTCAACTAGCGCAAGTGCAGCAAGAAATTTCCACCAACTACCTGGGCGCTTATTCCATTACGCAAGTCGTGGCTCGTTTGATGGTTGATTGTCATAGGGGCGCGATCGTCAATGTGGGTAGTCTCATGGGTAAAGTGGCAGCTCCTACGCTGACAGGGTATTCTGCGTCCAAATTTGCCTTGTTAGGCTTTACCCAAGCCCTCCGCCATGAGTTAGCACCTTACAACATTCAAGTGATGGCTCTGTTGCCGACCCTGACCGACACCGATATGGCTGAACAGATCAACACCTTTCAGGGGGTTGCCGCAATTTCTGCCGAGCACGTTGCAAAAGTTTTGGTACAAGGTTTGCAACAAGCTCGATCTGAAATCGCTGTGGGATGGCAAGGGCATCTGCTCTTATTGGGGAATCGAATCAGTCCTACGCTGGTGCAATGGATCGTCCATCACGCCAGTCGGCATTTAATTTTGGCCGAACCTTCCACCCGTCAGGCTGCGTGGAGGAACATCATTCCGCATCGCCTAGGACAACGGCTGATGCAGGTACGTCGCAGTTTGTTGCTGTGGCGTCGCTTTAGATCCCGTCTATCTTGGCGATTCGCCTCCCTCAAAGGTTAATCGATCGTTGATTGGATAGGGAACCTAAAAAGCCTTGGATACTCCTAAAACGATAGGAGAATGTCCAAGGCTTTAAAGTCCCAAATCAGGAGATTAGGGGAACATTTCTTAATCATTTTGAGGCATTGTTTGAGGCATTGCTGGTAGAGATTGATTGAGTCAAAATAAATTTACAACTTTAAAACTCGATCGATTGGAGGCATGATTCAGCCACCAACTTAAATGAAATGGATCTAATGACGATGATCAAATTCTTGTTGATTGCAGCGAATTTCACAATGTTGCAGGGCTTCTGCATCTCCCGTTTCAATTTGAATCGTGGGATGGTCAATGCCAAAGGTAGCATGGAGATGATGATAGAGATTCGCTAAAAAAGCATCGCCCGGATTACCAGTGGGAATAACTAAATGGGCAGTTAGAGCTGTTTCTGTAGAGCTCATTGCCCAAATGTGTAAGTCATGTACCCGTTCCACGATCGGTAAATCAATCAAATAGCGATACACAGCCCTGGGATCAATTTGTTTGGGGACACCATCTACCGCTAAATGCAGGGATTCGTTTAATAAATCCCATGCACCCCAAATAATGCCTAGGGTGACTAACAAACTTACGATCGGATCAAGCCAATTCCAATGGGTGACTGCAATCAAGAGTCCTGCGATAACAACCCCCAAAGATGCCACTGCATCACTAACGAGATGTAAAAAAGCGCCCCGTAAATTGATATCCTGGTGGCGTCCTCGAAGAAACAATAGAGCACTGCCAGTGTTAATCAAAATACCGATCGCGGCGACCACTATCATCGTACTACTGGCAACGACTTCAGGATGTTGCAAGCGCTGAATGGCTTCCCAAATGATCCCTCCACAGGCGATTAACAATAAGACTGCATTGGCTAAAGGCGCAAGAATGGATGCCTTGCGTAAACCATAGGTGCGCTTGAGACTGGCCCGACGACGAACTAGTAAACTAGCGCCCCAGGCCAATAGCAAGCCCAAGACATCACTTAGGTTATGGCCTGCATCTGCAATGAGTGCTAGAGAGTTACTCAGAAGACCATAGGTAACTTCGATCAGAGTAAAGGCAATATTAAGCCCAACACTGATCAAAAAAGCTCGATCGAAACGACCCGGCAAAGCGTGATGATTATGAGAATGGTTATGAGAATGATTATGAGAATGGTTATGTTGGGAGTGAGTCATGGCGAATCGTGATCAGAAGCATCACTTGAAAATTGGACTTTGTCCAATTGTGACACCTCCTTGATCCACTGAAGCAATGCCTTGGAGCCGAACCCCATCCCCGACAGTCAACGCCCCTTGACCATCGGGTAAACCATCCCGGAAATTCCCTTCATAGGTGTTGGTGTTACTCAGACTCAGGACACCCCGACCACTGGCTTGGCTCTCCCGGAAAGCGCCTTCATAGCGAGACCTGTCGGCTCTGACCAATAAGCCTTGGCCGTGGAGTTTATTATTGCGAAACTGCCCTTCGTAGCGATCGCCATTCGCTGTCTTCAAAACACCGTTCCCGTAGAGATTGCCATCCCGAAACTGCCCTGTGTATTGCGTCCCATTGCCAAAGGTTAAGCTGCCTTCCCCATCGGGAAGACCATTGCGGAACGTGCCATTATAACGACTGCCATTTTCCATGACTAGGCTGCCCCGTCCGCTAAATCCCCCGGTCGTTAGCTGAACCACCACGACATCCGCTTGGCCTAGGCTAATGGTTCCTCGTCCATCGGGGAGTCCTTTCTTGAACTGTCCTTCGTAACGATCGCCATTGCTGAGCATAAGCTTACCAACGCCTTCTCGTACGCCCTCTCGCAATTCGCCTTCATAGCGGTTGCCATTGGCAAGACTGAGCGCCCCAATGCCCGTAAAGGGACTGCTAGGAACCTCTACTCGAATGCGCTGCATGCTGCTATTGATGATTAATACACCATTGCCTTCTGGCAGACCATTGACAAACAATCCTTTATAACGATCGCCGCTGGCGAGGATCATGATCCCAATGCCATCGGGAATCCCGCTGCGCAACTCGCCTTCATAGCGGCTCCCATCGTTAATAAACAGCTTGCCTGTGCCATCTGGTAGCCCATCTCTAAATTCTCCTTCGTAGCGATCGCCATTGGGGTAGAGACAACTCCCGCGACCATTTAATTGACCATCTTGCACTTCGCCAACACACCGGACTCCACTGGAGGTCATTTCCTCCGCTTGTACGACTGCTGGTAGTGCGAAAGGTAAACTAAGCGAGGCACCAATGATCAAAAAAAACAAAGGAGAGAATTTCATAGGAAGAAACGTTCACTTCAAATGGAGAACTAACACCCACTGACAATAACCGTACAATACCGGACGGAATTTCAGAAGATTCTACGTAACCTTACTATTCTGGACAAAAATCGCTATGTAATTAAGCGTAAATACTCGGAGTGCTGAATAGCAGCGAGTTTTACATAAATTTCAGAGTTCTGTAAGTTTGACAAACAAAATTGTCCCTCACAGATCCCCTGTCCTTGGACGCAGAATCCACTGTCGGGGAAGATTAGGGTGGGGAGTAAAGGCTATTGGCAGAGCCGGGAGGAAGGAATTTTCTCTGACGCTCTGCTAGAGAAAACTACCTTGAGGGGAGAAGTGACCCGATCTGTACGACTGAGTAGCCCTGACGATCGTGTCGCACTACGAGTTGATCGAATTCACGCCAGAGTTAGAGCTAGGCAAGCTCCCAATGAGAAGCTAGGTAAGAAAAAGTTCAGTAGACGCAAGAATCCAGTAGACGCAAAAAATTTAGTAGACGCAAAAAATGCACAGATCCCCCGTCAGTCTTTTTTAAGATGCCCAGAAGATTTTAAATATCGACATATATATCTCTTCAAAATGAGGTTAATCAAATCGATGACGTGCCTGACTCAAGCAGTTAACCTCTAAATACCGGAAAACCCTAGCAAGATTTCGAGATGATTCAGTTCAATACCAACAAGTCAAACATTTTTGTTGCTTATTTGTAGTCTAGAAGGGTTGTCGCTGACAAGCTGAATTAACTCAGATGGGCGAATCGATCGAACTTAGATGACATTTAGCTACATTTAGATGACATTTGGCTACACCAGTGAGGAAAGGGCTGTTAGTCTTTACCCGCTTGAGTGTACCTGGATCAGGCTGTTCAGATTAGAAATCCCTAATCTGAACACAGTACCCATGGCTCAAATCAATCTTTACAGACAAAGTTAAAGGACGCTCTAACGAACGTCCTTATGCCGATATCGATGATTTTAGAATGATGGCTTAACCGATCATTTCAGATAAGCTATTTGCCAACCTAACCGAACCAGACAACCTTCCTAGGCCAATCCTAAGATTAGTTTTCAGCGGGTGCAAACTCTTCCGTGCTGCCACGACGGCTGCGACGGGTGAGTAGGTTGAACAGTTGAACCCCGATCGCCTTGATCAGGTTGCCTTCCAGTTCCTTGAACATGTTCATGTTGTGGTGGAAAGCACCGTTGGCTTCGTTCACGATTTGATCAACGGTTGCTGCGTCAATCTCCAGACTGTCCAGGGTTTCCCGGTACATCTTTTTGAAGGCTTTCTCGTCATCAATGTGCTTGAATTCGTAGAAGTTGGTGCCTTCGCCTTCGTTGAGGTTCATGGCGTTGACCGCAATCTTCTTGAGAATTTGTCCACCGGACAGATCGCCGATGTAGCGGGTGTAGAGATGTGCCACCATCAGCTCAGGCTGTTCTGTGCCAACCTTTTTGATCTCATCAATGTAGGCTTTGGTAGCGGGAGAGGGCGAAATTTCCGATCGCCAGTTAGGGCCGTAGTAGTATTCCAAATCTTTCTCGAGGCTACCCTTGCGATCGAGCTCTGGGAAATACATTTTGCCCATCACGGGGTGATTTCTGAGCTTGTGCATTTCCTCTTCCATCGTCGAATAGACGTAGTAAAGGTTGGCAACTAGCTTACGGTAAGAGCTTTTCTCAACAGTGCCTCTCAAAAAGCAAGCGATAAACCCCGTATTCTCCGCCATGGTATGAGCTTTCTTAGTGCCCTCGCGGAGTTTCAATGCTAAATTGGTGCTCATTTTAACTTTCCCAACACTTTTAAGGTTCCCAATGGCTTCAGTGTTCCAGGGGTTTAGGAGTCCCAGTGGCTCACAACTGCACGATTGAATTTAACTTCAGCGAAGAATTGTTCACCGAAGAGTACAGGCTGGATTTAACCTGCCATTGTTAAATTAATCTGATTTGATGAACGTTTTTATTACGAATCTTTAAATTCGTTAGGTTCGTTACATTATTTTCAAAATTCGCAAATTTTCCCTGATGGGAAGACGAACGGAGGCAATAGAGACTCGGGTTGGAGCCTAGGCGAGGATTTCAACGATCGTGCCAATTTGCACCACCCCATAGAGTTCGTTAATGTCCTGGGTTTTGAGTGCTGGACAGCCCCACGTCCAATTAATACGCTGATCTACCCAGTGATCACTACCGATCGGAACCCCATGAATCCCGACTTCACTGCCAATGGTACTAAATAACGGAATTTTCCCCTGTTGCTTGGCTTGGTGGTGTTTGCACTCCGATTGGGGATTGGGATAATCCAGCCAGAGAAACTTAGACCAGTCAGGATGGGGATATTTATCTTGGATTTTTAAAATGCCTTCCGGTGTTTTTTTGTCGCCTTCTTGCCGTTTGTCGCCTTGGGGGTTGCCAAACACAACGGCGTAGGACTTTAGAGGCTTTTGGTCGTAATACAGGGTTAACCGATGGTGGGATTTTTCAATCAGGATGGAGACTTTGCTGCGATCGAAGTGAGGTGGCAGCAGCGTTGCTAAAGGACGATCGGAATTAAGGGCAGCAGTGGGTTGGGTATGCAATCTAGCGTCTGCGGGACAGTGAATGGGCGTAGTGAGAGCCAGAAGTTGGCTTAGGGATGGGATCAGCCCCCGCTTGGTGGCTAGGTGATAACTCAATCCTAAACCTAGAATGGCTAGGAACGTTGCCCGGATTAGCTTAGAGGATAAGTACTTGTGCATTACCTCAAAAGGGTAGGAACTCTTGAACAAGATTCAAGATTTGCTTTAAAAATTCCCCACAAGTTGGCATTTCTTGGGTGAACGGATAGAAATGTTTGGGTTTGAGATGTTAGATGTTGGGTCGGTTCTGCCGTGGTTCTTTCCCTAGGATCGGGATTTGTCTGCCTATCTGGAACTTTTGGGGCAGCAAATCTGTCGCTACAATCGACTTGTTCTAGCAAACGACTTGTTCTGGCAAACTTTTCTAGTCAAACGGTTCTGGTCTTGCAAACGTTCAGCGCAGAAGGATAGAGCACCCATGGGAAGCACCGGATGGAAATGTTGGAGCCTGGGGGTTCTCGCCAGTGGGGCGATCGGACTGACTTGGGGATCTCCGGCTCAGGCTGCGGAGCAATTGACCCTGCGCTTTGGCCCCTTTGAGCAGGTGGTCAGCGTGGCGGAGGTGGAAGCCTATGCCAAAACGGGGAAGGTTTCGCCGAGTCTGCAATTTTTCTCGGTGGTGCTGACGCCGGAAACCCGTAAGGCGTTGACTACGAAACTGGAAATGGATCCTCAGGTGAGTGGACAGGTGGTGGGGGATTTGTTGAAGTCTCCAGCGGGTCAACAGTTGATGCGAAATTTGCAATCCGCTGCCCCAGGGCTGACAGCAGAAGCAATTCAAGCTGGGGTGACGATCGCGGCAAAACAGTTTGGGGGATTGGATGCGGTGGGCATATTGAAGGCAATTCCCCAGAAAAATATTACGATCGATGTGTCGGAAGCGGCGGCGTTAGGGTCGAAGTTGAATTTGACCTATTGGCAAAGTCAGGCCACGAGTACATTGTTACAGCGCAGTTTGGCGGTGGAAAAAACGAATTTTTCTGCGCCGTTTGATCCCAGTTTGCCCGGAAAAATTGCAGTGCAATCCCAAACGATCGTCTTAACGGATACGCGCCGTCAGCGATCGTTGCCCGTAGATTTGTATGTACCAGAGGCGGTGCAAGGGCCGATCGTGGTCATTTCACCGGGCTTTGAATCGAGCAAGCAATTCCTAACCTATGTAGCCCAGCATTTGGCTTCCCATGGCTTTAGCGTTGTGGCTATTGATCACCCCTCTGTATTTCAAAATCAAACCCGTCCGACGCTAAATCCAGAGAAGTTGTTACCACCCCAGGAATTGCTCGATCGACCCAAAGATATTTCCTTTGTGTTGGATGAGTTAGCCAAGCGGACGGAGTTTTCAGGCAAGGTGAATGTACAAAAGGCGATCGTGCTTGGCCACTCCCTCGGCGGGTATGGGGCGCTGGCCTTGGCAGGGGGCGAACTTCAGTTGGATGAGTTGCGGCAGTTTTGCAAAAAAAGCAAAATTATTCAGCGGACTCCAGCGGATTGGTTGCAGTGTTCGGGAACGGAATTAGCGGGTAATCGGATCAGTCTACGGGATAACCGGGTGGTGGGCACGATCGCGCTGAATCCTGCAGTGGGTAAAATTTTTGGCAAGTCGGGTTTATCCCAAGTGAAAACGCCAACGGTGATGCTAGCCAGTACGGATGATAGTTTGACTCCCCCATTAACCCAGCAATTGCAACCGTTTATGCAATTACCAACACCCAAGTATTTGATGACGGCGATCGGGGCAACGCATCTGAGTGTGAGCGATCGGGAGCGGTTTCAAGTGGGAACAGCAGCCCGCACCTTGGTGAAGGAGAAGGTGGGGTCGGAGGTTGATCCGTTACGGCGGGCGGTGTTGGGGGTGAGTTTGGCATTTGTGAAACAGCAGACGCCGGAAGCGGAGAAGTATAAGCCGTTTTTAAGTGCGGGTTATGTGCAGTCGATCGCCACTGCGGGGATGCCGTTGCGGATGAATTCGGAATTGCCAACGGGGGTGACGCGGCTACTCAAGTTAGCAGGAATGGTTTAGCAGGGTTTCCCCATTACAGAACACTCCGAGAATCATGAAGATCCTTAACAGCCTATCGCCAAAACTTAAGAATTTCCAACCCCAGAATTAAGAATTGTAGGGATTCCCACCGACCCTCAAGCTCCTCAGTTACCAAATAAAGAAGCCACGATCGATATGATGCGATCGCGCCGCTCGATCGTACCTAGGGAGTTTGGGGAGTTTAGCCATGCCATTTCGCCACATGCTTCGCGCATGGAAATATTTTGTCTTAGCACTGTTGATGGTCATTTTAACCATTGTCGTAGGGCCATCCCAGCAAGGCATTCAGACTCCCCTCAGCCAAGCCCAAACCGCCGCCGCATGGCCGATCGTCGCCCCCAGGCCCAATCCAACCTTACCCGATTGGATCAGCCAAATCAGCCCCACCGGACAAGTCGATCCCCTCTCCCAAATCCGCATCCAATTCAAAAATCCCCTCATCCCCCTCGAAGCCCTCGGCAGCCCAGAACAACAGGCACTGCTGCAAAAATTTGAAATCACCCCCAACCTCCCAGGCCGCTTCCGCTTCCTCACCCCCCGCATGGTCGGCTTCCAAGCCGATCGCGCCCTCCCCAAAGCCACCCGCATCAAAGTCACCCTCAAAGCCGGTCTAGCCGACTTCAACAATCACCAACTGAATCAAGATATTAGCTGG
Source organism: Alkalinema pantanalense CENA528 (assembly GCF_050753345.1). NCBI lineage: Bacteria > Bacillati > Cyanobacteriota > Cyanophyceae > Leptolyngbyales > Leptolyngbyaceae > Alkalinema > Alkalinema pantanalense. The sequence continues at coordinate 18,603 of NZ_JBLZFX010000108.1, forward strand.
ACATTCAACACCGAAGCCATTCGTTTAACCGAATTACCCACCTTACCCTCCGATCCCGAAATCAGCCCAGACCCCATTGGACTAGAACCCGAACTCGAAATCACCTCCAACGTCGAACTCGATATTAGTTCCGTCAACGCTAAACTCATCGCTGAGGGATCCGGTTCCACAATCCCGCTGACTATCAAACCGAAATCCGATTCAGAAACATCCCAACGATTCGATCGCTTCCGCGAACCCCAAGAAGACTTCAACCCCGCCAGCAAAGCCTGGATTTACACCCTCAAGCCCCAAAACCGCCTAAATAAAGCCACCCGCTATCGGCTAGAAGTGGCCCCCGGCCTCCGTCCCAAGGAAGGCAACCTCCTCAGCGAAACCCCCTTTGTGGGCGGACTCATGACCTACGGCCCCCTGCAATTCCGAAGCTTAGACCGGATCAATCCCCCCGACGCAGGCGGAGCCTATGGCCGCTTCGTCAAAGGCAACGCACAACTCATATTCACCAACGGCCTCCTCGCAGAATCCGCCAAAAACGCCATCACCCTCGACCCCGCCCCCAAACCCAACACCCGCTGGCTGCAAGTCTACGACGACGATCGCGTCATTACCCTCAACCCCTGGGCCTTAGAACCCCGCAAAAAATACCGCATCACGATCGCCCCAACCCTCAAAGACCAATTTGGGCAAACCCTCGACAAACCCGTCACCGTGGAATTTGAAACCGGAGAAGTCGCCGCAGACTTTTGGGCACCCTCCGGCCTCAACATCTTCCCCACTACCAAAAACCTCCAACTCAACCTCTCCGCCATCAATCTGCCCAAACGGGAATACAAAGCCGCCTACCGCGTCGTGCAGCCCACGGATTTGGTCTATTACGATTCCGCCGAAGCCCAGGAAAAACAACCTGGCCTATTACCCGACGCCAAAACCTGGCAACCGATCGCCCTACCCGCCACTCTGCCCAACACCAGCCAAACCATCCCCATCCCCATCCAAGACAAGCTCGGCGGCCCCACGGGAATGCTGGCCTACGGCGTCCAAGCCCGCACCTATGAATACACCGAAGAAGGGCGCACCCAATGGCGCGAACCCACTCATTCCGGACTGGTGCAACTAACCAATTTAGGCGTCTTTTCCCAGTGGTTCCCCGACTCCGGCTTGGTTCGCGTCCATCACCTCTCCGATGGTTCAGCCGTCCAAAACGCCAAGGTAGAGGTGTATCGATCGCGCCTCGCCGCCAAATCCCGACCCGCCCCCACCCCCTGCCCCACCCCCCCCCCCTACCCCCCCCCCCCCCCCCCCCCCCCCCCCCCCCCCCCCCCCCCCCCCCCCCCCCCCCCCCCCCCCCCCCCCCCCCCCCCCCCCCCCCCCCCCCCCCCCCCCCCC
>NZ_JBLZFX010000109.1:0-19691 GCF_050753345.1 Alkalinema pantanalense CENA528
TAGGGGGTAGGAGAGTAAAAGGGTAGGAGGGTGGGGGGATGAAGAGGGGATATTATTTCTTGGCAAATCCCTTATTCTAATCCCAATTCTCGTTTCAACAAGTTGACGGATTTCCCAACGATAAAGCTATCGCAAATTAAGAGTTGAGGAGGACGAATAATATCTTCCCGCGCAGCTAAAATAGCAGCCTTGACCTGAGTTTGACTGGGTTCATCACACATCACCGTCTGGGCATTCCGGATAATCGCATCTAACTTATAGCGATCGCTGACCTGTGCTCCCATCAACAACAGATCATCGCCCCGTAGGCTATGGATAATCACGGATGCGACCCCAACGGTTTCGGCACTAAGGCTAACAATCCCCAGGCAGTGACCCTTCGGCAAACCTTTAATAATTTTGAGTTCTTTTTCAAAATCGTAAATATCGATCGGGATCACCCGAGCGGCCTTGGGAGCCGCGATCGCCTCTGCTTGGGCAATGAAATAGCGACTGGTGACCACGGTGCTCGAGCGGGTTTGGTCGAGTACTTGCGCTAAGTCTTCCATCGGCACAAGCTGCATGGGAATATTGAGCGCCTTTTCCAACTCCCGCAGCATCATCTCTCCTGCTGCTAAGTCATGGGATGGAGCTGTCACAAGAACCTGCGCACTACACCGGAGCCGCCAATCAATTTCCGCCAGAAACAGTTCCCGCGTCAAGCTCAACGAACAGCCCTGCTTCAACAGCTCATCCACCGTTCCTTGGATCAATTTATGCGCCTGGGGATACTGCTGAAGTAAAGGCGACTGAACCTGTGCCCCTCCTTCCGCCACATGATCGCGCACGTAGATCCCCGAGCCAGCCTGCGCATCCACAACTCCGGCTTCTTCCAGTTGCCGATAAACTTTGCTCACTGTATTCCGGTGTAATCCGGTTTGCATAGCCAATTGCCGCGTGCTAGGCAGACGGTGCCCCGGCGGAAATTGCCGCGACGCGATCGCGAACAAAATCTGATTATAAAGTTGTGTGGATGCCGGAATATCGCTATCTGGCTGGATATGGAAGCTGATCATGCCCAGTCCTCTGAGTCTCGCAAAGAAATCGTTCTCTGTTTATCACTTAATGATGTTACGCGAGGAAGTTAGTAACTACATTTTTTTCTAAAATTCCCCTACAGAAGCTAAATAATTCAGGGCAATAGAAAAAAGTAATCCCCTAGTATTCCCAACAATTTGTCAAAATTTTGCAAGATTTTCAGCCAATTGGCTTAAATCTCAAAACTTAAAGTTTTCTTTAAATAACTTGCAATGATCGCTTTAATTCTTTCAGATTATCTACCTAGACACCTCAAAATCCGCCTTAACTAGTCATTTCCACAAGATAGCCTCTACTCTCAAAGCTAAATTAACCTACACCTATCGTTCCGACAGCATCCTGCTAGGGTGACCGATCGCGAGATTGGCTTGCACCGCCTGCTTCCTGCTTGGATGGAGCACTTTGAGGTGCAGAGCACGCGCTTTATAGGCATTAAGCTGCCCCGCATCGGTGAAAGTTGCGCTAACTCAGTTTTCACTTCATCAGCCTCAGCCAATTTGCTGAATCCTGAGTGTTGGTCACACAAGTCTAGAGCGTATGAGTCTAGAGCAGACAGGTCTAGAGCAGACAGGTCTAGAGCAGACAGGTCTGGAGCAGACAAGTTTTTACACGGCCAGTCTTTGCCTAGGAAGTTTTGCTACTGTGATTCCTGACGCCATTCCTCGCCGCGACCATGCCCTATCCAATTACATCCCACTGGGTGCAAATTCCTAGTCCCAGCCTCCCGATCGATGCCTACCAAGCGATTCCTACAGGCGTTGAGCAACAGCAATTTCCTGCAGTAATAGTCATCCATGAAGTGTTTGGGGTGAATGCCCACATGCAGGAAGTGACCGATCGGATCGCCCAGGAAGGATATGTCGCGATCGCTCCCAACTGGTTCCAGCGAACAGCACCAGGATTAAACCTAGGGTATGGCGAGGCGGATTTAGCCCTCGGGCGTAGTCATAAGGATCAGACCACTGCCGAAACCATTCTGGCCGATGCCCAAGCGGTGATCGCGTATTTGAGATCGCAGCCTTTTGTGCAACAGCAACCCATCGGCACGATCGGCTTTTGCTTTGGGGGGCATATGGCCTATCTGGTGGGAACGTTGCCGGAGATTCGCGCAGTGGCAGCGCTGTACGGCAGCGGAATTGCAGTCATGACGCCTGGTGGTGGCGCACCGACCATCACTCGAACAGCAGAGATTACAGGCACCGTCTACGCCTTCTTCGGCAATCAGGATCCATTGATTCCCAACGAGCAAGTAGACGCGATCGCCGCAGAACTTGCCCATCAAGGCATCAAACACAAACTCTTTCGCTATGATGCAGGCCATGGGTTTTTCTGTGATCAACGGGCATCCTATAACCCGATCGCAGCGGCGGATGCCTGGGAACAGATTCAGGCACTGTTTGCAACCATGGCCTAATCTGCGGGGTGATCGGCCTCAACCATGGCTCTCCATGCCTGTCCTCGTGGCACTGAAACCCTGCCACTTACCTGCATCCACATACTACACTGACAATATCTAAACCTTTGAATTGTTATGGCTCAGAAGAACACTCAATCTCAATCCGCTTTCTCCATGGCTGACTTTGAAAAAGCCCTGGAAACCCATGGCTATGAATTTGCCAAGGGGCAAGTCGTCACGGGGAAAGCTTTTAGCTATGAGAATGACGGAGCCTTGATTGATATTGGGGGTAAATCTCCAGCCTTTTTGCCCATGGATGAGGCCAGTGTTTACCGCATCAGCGACATTACGACTGCAATTCAACTGCAAGAAGAGCGGGAATTCCTGATTATCCGAGATCAAAACGAAGACGGCCAGGTCACCGTTTCCATCCGACGGCTAGAAGAACGGCGGATTTGGGAAAAACTGGGAGATTTGCAAGAGAGCAAGCAGAGTATCCAAGTGCGCGTTTTGGATGTCAATAAGGGCGGTATTACCGTTAATACTTTGGGACTGCGGGGCTTTATTCCCCGATCGCACGTCAACGAGCGCGATAACCTCGAAAATTTGATTGGCTCCACCCTCAGTGCTTGTGTCCTCGAGCTCGATCGCAAACGGGGCAAAATTGTTCTGTCTAATCGGTTAGCGTCCCGTGTAGCCAGCCTCAGCCAACTGGAAATGGGGCAACTCATCGAAGGCACCGTCGCCAGCATCAAACCCTTTGGCGCGTTTGTGGAATTTAACAACTGCACTGGGTTGCTGCACGTCAGCCAAATTAGCCAACGCCCGGTGGATGCTTTGGACAACCTGCTGACCGTAGGTAAACCTATTAAGGCGATGATTGTCAACATTGATGAAGGCCAAGGGCGAATTTCTCTCTCGACCAAGGTTCTGGAAACCTATCCCGGCGAAGCGATCGAAAAGCTAGATCAACTGATTGCCGAAGCCGATGATCGCCAAGAACGGGCTAGAAAAGCCGTCCTAGGCTAGTGGTCTGTCAATTTTGATTTTGTGCGTTAGTGATCTCCAGAATCCTTATGGAATAGTCGATTTGGAATAATGTCACTCACAATTTTAAGCTTGACGCTCCACTAGGTTCTATTCCGCTAGCAATTCAATTCTTCCCCGCACCTTATCCGACCAGGCGATCGCAAACCGCCGTACAATCGGGTTTGGTGCTTTTTGTTGCCTGTCCAATTTCTTTGATAATCCTCTCGATAAATCTCTATGACAACGATTTGGGAACTGGATTTTTACTCGCGTCCGATCGTGGATGAACAGAATAAAAAAGTCTGGGAAGTCTTGATCTGCGAAAGCCCGCTGACACTGGACGCCGATGTTTCCAATCTGTTCCGGTATTCAGAGTACTGTCCGAATAGTCAGGTAAATTCCATTTGGCTGGCAGAGGCGTTAAACAAAGCGATCGCCCAAGCCCCTACCCCGCCCGATCGGGTGCGTTTTTTCCGGCAGGCAATGAATAATATGGTGACAAAGGCTTGCGGGGATGTGGGCATTCCAGCGCAGTTAAGTCGCCGTACCTTTGCGCTGAACCAATGGCTCAGCGATCGGCTGGCAACCGTCTACCCCCAGGAAGCAGGGTACCAAGCTGGAGCCAATCCCACCGTGGCCTTTCCCTTGACACCGCCCCAACCCCTACCCGATGCACTCCGGGGACAAAAATGGAGCTTAGTGTCCTTAGAAGCATCGGCGTTTGCAGATATGCAGGAATGGTCGATCGACTTTGGGGAAGCCTTTCCGCTGCAAGCGAGGGGGCTGGCTCCCGATGCTCAAATTCCTGGCTTGATTATTTACACGTCGCGGGCTTTGCCGATGGCTGCTTGGATGTCAGGGCTGGAACTCTCCGCTGTGAAATATGACACCCATGATGGGCAGCAATTGGTCTTGGAAACTGGCGTGATTGAACGTTGGACTTTGACCCCCTTGCCCAAGCCGGAACTGCAAGCGGAAGCTCAACGTTTTGAAGCGGACAAAAAAGCAGCCAAAGGAGTGCATTTTATTGCGATTCAATCCGGCCCCGAGTCCGACGCCTTCGCTGGATTTTGGCTGCTACTGGATGACACGATCGCCTAGCACAGCAATTCTAGAGTTGCCAATTCTCGATATGCGCCTCGATCTGTAATCCGTTAGCTTCGCAATCCTAACCTCCCAGCGCACTTCCCCAACTTTCTGATCAACCATCGCCCCTTCACCGTGGATACTGTGCCCCATTCTGTTACCGATACCTTTGCCGAAGAACTGCTAGACCTGGCCCGCAAAGCTGGTGCCGAAGCCGCCGAGGTTTACCAGTCCCAATCCCTCGCCCATCCCGTTTCCTTCGAGGCTAATCGACTAAAGCAGTTGGAAAGCTCCCAGGCGGATGGCACGGCGTTGCGCCTGTGGAAACAGGGACGCCCCGGATTGGCAGTGGCCTATGGCGCAGTTGATCCCCATGCCTTGGTCGATCGGGCGATCGCGCTGAGTGAACTGAATGATCCAGAAGACATTGAGCTAACGGAGAAGAATGGCATTCCCCACCAGGATTTGGGGGAGTCCGTGGCAGTAGAGCAGCTAATCACCTGGGGGAACACCGCGATCGAGCAGGTTCGGCAAGCCTATCCCGATGTGCTTTGTGGTGGCGGTTGGGACTGTGAAACTGAAACCACGCGCTTAACTAATTCCCTGGGATTAGATTGCAGTTACACTGACACGACCCTAAGCGGTTATTTGGAAGCGACTTTGGTGCGGGGCGACGACTTTCTGACGATTTACGATGGCCAGGGGCTGCGCCAAGCACTCGATCCGCAACTGATTGCAGCCCAGGTTTTACAACGCCTAGATTGGGCTCAGGAAAACACTGACGCGCCTCAAGGCAAAGTTCCAGTTCTACTGACGGCAAAAGCTGCTGACATGCTGTGGGGTACCGTACAGGCTGCCTTGAATGGCAAACAGGTGCTCGATAAAGCATCTCCTTGGAGCGATCGGCTAGGCAGCTTAGTCCTTTCTGAGCAACTGACCCTGAGCCAAGCCCCCAACCAAGGCCCCTACAGTTGCCCGTTTGACGATGAAGGTACGCCGACCCAGGACTTAACACTCATCCAATCTGGGGTATTGCAAAATTTCTACTGCGATCGCAAAACCGGGCGAGCCTTAAAACTTGCTACCACGGGGAATGGGTTTCGATCGGGCCTCGGCAGCTATCCAACCCCTAGCTTGGTGAATTTCGTAGTGGAAGCAGGCGCGCAATCATTGGAAGATCTAATCGCCAACATTGAAGACGGCCTCATCCTAGATCAAATATTAGGGGGCGGTGGCGGACTTTCTGGAGATTTTTCTATTAATGTCGATTTGGGTTATCGGGTCAAAAATGGCCGGATTGTGGGCCGTGTCAAGGATACGATGGTCGCTGGCAATATTTACACCGCACTGAAACAAGTGCTCGCCCTGGGGAACGACGCCGATTGGAATGGAGCCTGCTGGACTCCCTCGATCGTTCTCGGAGGACTTTTTGTAACCGAGCGCACATCAGATATGTAACCGGGAAAACGTCGGGATAATTATGTCTCGCGGTACAATTAAGCAATCTGCTGTAGGGAATCGAACAGTTGATTAATGCAAAGTATGCAGAGTTGCTAACGGTTGGTATTTGATTGAATCTATCCAGCGTTTGCCTGTGCGTTTCATGCATTTGCAGCAGCTAAAAAATTCATAGCGCTTCTTTACTTTAAGCTGGTTTTCTGGGTTAAAGTGTCTTCTGTGATGGTGTGAACTGAGAGTGTAATTATGTTGAATCAAATGTGGAATCTGCGTCTGACGGCGCTGCTGAGTGCAACTTTGGCAATTTCGGCGACTGGTGCTGCCAACGCCTCGGAAGTTGCTCCAGCAACTCAAAAGAATTCTGTTTCCCTGAGCGAAGTTCAAAGCTATAGCGATAGCAACAATGGTGTTGCTGCGATGTCTCAGGTGACTTCTGTTTCTCAACTATCTGATGTGAAGCCTACGGATTGGGCTTTCCAAGCCCTGCAATCCCTGGTTGAGCGCTACGGTTGCATCGCGGGTTACCCCGATCGGACCTACCGTGGCAACCGGGCAATGACCCGCTACGAGTTCGCCGCTGGTCTGAACGCTTGTATGGATCGCGTCAACGAACTGATTGCGGCTGCAACGGCTGACCTGGTCAAGAAAGAAGACTTGGCTACCCTGCAAAAACTGCAAGAAGAATTTGCTGCTGAATTGGCTACCCTTCGTGGTCGTGTCGATGCGTTGGAAGCTAAAACCGCAACCCTGGAGAAGCAACAATTCTCCACCACCACCAAGCTGCGCGGCGAAGTGATTTTCTCCGTTTCCGGTGCACTGGGTGATGAACAGGCTGTCAGCGGTCGTCGAGTGGATGGTGTGGGTGGTGCACCCGATACCGTTACCCGTCCGACCGGCACAGCAGATGTGAATGAAAACACCACCTTCAGCAGCCGGGTTCGTCTGGGTCTATCCACCAGCTTCACTGGGAAGGATCAACTCTTCACCCGTCTGCAAGCTCGTAACGTCCCCAACTTTGGGACTGCGACGGGTACCAACATGGCGCGGCTGTCCTACGGAGATCTTCCTACTACCGAGGCTGCTAACTCTGTTCTAGTGGATAAGGTCTACTATCGCTTCTCGCCTTCCGACAAGATCCGTCTAACGGTCGATGCACTCGGGGGTGAGTTCTACAACAACGTCAATAACTACAATCCTGGTGTATCCAGCGATTCCCAAGGCTCTATCAGCCGCTTCGGTCGTTTCAACCCCATCTATCGCTATGGTGCAGGTGGATCAGGTGCAACGGCTAACATTGCCTTCTCGGATAAGCTGAGCTTGGATGTCGGTTTCTTGGCTGATGAAGCTAGCGATCCCGCTAACGACAGAGGCTTGTTTGCAGGTTCCTTCGGAGCATTGGCTCAGTTGAACTTCCAAGCGACCAAGGATTTGGGCGTGGGTCTAACCTACATTCGCGGTTACGATCGTGGTGGTAATGTTAACGTAGTTGGAAGCACAGGTAGCGTATTGGCTAACCGTCCCTTCGGCGCAGGCGTTGCAACTGCTAGCGATAACTTCGGGATTCAAGCTAGCTTCCGCCTAAACCCCAGCGTCGTCATCTCCGGTTGGGGTGGCCTGACCCGTGCTTACAACCGCTTGAATACTCAAGACGCCACCATCCTGAACTGGGCTGGGGCAGTGTCCTTCCCCGACTTGGGCAAGAAGGGTAACCTGGGTGCTGTGATTGTGGGTATGCCTCCTAAGAACATCGATGCAGACAACGGTGCTGCTGAAGATACCGATACCTCCCTGCATGTTGAAGCACTGTACCGCTATCAGATCAACGACAAGATCTCCATCACCCCCGGTTTCTTGGTGATCTTCAACCCTGAGCACAACAGCAACAACGACACCATCTACGTGGGCACCATCCGGACAACCTTCACGTTCTAAGGTGCCATTCTGGCTCAAACCTGAAGGGTTCAGCCAGAGTTCAATCGGTGAAATTTAGTTGAATAAAGAGGAGCTAGAAAATAGCTCCTCTTTTCTTTTTCTCCAGCCTAAAATTCGCAGAAGTTTGGCCGATCGGTTATCGCGATCGCTGGGTTTGGATTGCCAGCCTAACCCCATTTATTTGCCGAACTCGATCCATCACCGCCACGACCTGCCCATGGCTGACCCGTTCATCGGCATTGATAATCACGAGCTTATTGTCAGAATTTACCAATTGGCCCTCAACTTGAGATTCCACCTGGTCGAGTTCGATCGGTTGACGATTGAGGGCAATTTGACCGTTTTGATCGATCGTGACGGTAACGGGGGCCGATTGTTGGAGCTTGGCAGTGGTGGCGCTGGGAAGATTGACAGGGAGTCCCTCCGATCGGGTGAGATAGAGCGACGACATAATAAAAAAGGTCAAAATCGCAAACACCACATCAATCATGGGCACGATGTTGATTTGAAACGGAGTGTCGGGTTCTTCGGGTAGACGCATAGTCCCTGAGCCAAGGAGTCGTACAGTTTTTTGAGTATAGAAGATCCCCACAAAATCTCAGCAGTGCTCGGCCCTATCCAGGGCAACACTTCTGACCTAGTTGCATTCTTTTGTCAAAAAGCTTTATGCTAGGAGCATCAAATTTGCTAGTTATAGGCAAGTAGCTTTTCCAGTTAAACCCATTCAGATTACAGTGAAACTTCTCCCGCAGCTTCATCAAATCACCCTTTGGCATATGTTGCCGCTGGCGATCGGGCTTCATGCCGGATTCGCCTTTATTCCAGCCGCTTCATTTGATACTAAAGATTCGCAAAAAAAGGCTGAGCTACCCGTCCCGCTTACGGGGATTCCCCTTGCGCTACCCGTTCCGCTCAAGGTAGCAGCCCCACCCACGGTCAAACCGCCAGTGCAACTTGCGGCCAAGCCTCAACCTCCCGTTCAGCGGCAAGTCGTTCAACCTGCGGTAAAGCCTGTCATTCAGGAAACGAAGGTAGTCCCTCAGACGGAAAAACCAGTAGATAATCCACGCAACCCATCCGCAGATCAGCCCCAAACCACCGACAGTAAGTCATCCTCGCAAGCTTCTAATTCAAACCCTGAGGAAAAGACGCCTGATCAAACCCAATTGCCTCAAAATCCACTAACTCATAATCATTTGGGAGGAATGTCTTTAGAGGAAACAAAAGAAGCTTATGCTCGTCTAGGCTACGATTTCATTACTGAACCTGTTATCCAAGCTTCTGACTTCCTGGTTTACAAGCTGCTTCACCATGAGACACAAAAACCTCACTACAACCACTTTGTAATTGAGCCACAAGGTGTCGAGAGATTGGAGTTTTCTCCCGATTTATTCACAAAAAAAGAAGTAGTCCTTGCAAAGATTGAAGAAAAGAGAGCGCAGCAGTAGAATTACTGTTCTAAAAAATAAGCTGGCTGACGCTACATTGTTTTAAGGCAGTTCAGAGTTTTAAGGCAGTTCAGAATTTGCAGAACCGAATACAGTTCATTCTGACGCCGATTTAGAGAGAAATCACCGGAAAAGCTGTATTGTTGTTGATCCAGCTTCAGAAAAATCGAATAAACCCCATTACTCACCAAGCCAAAGGTTGCTTGATGCGGAAAAGTGATGCTGCGACGTCAGTCGCCGTTCCTTCCGGAAGTAGCCGGGAGGAACGTCCCTTAAACGCCCTAACGACCTCGCTAATAGCTGTTTTCTCGTCGTACGCAACCAACAAATGCCATGATCTGCTGCGATCTCTTTGGCTTTAATAATCTACTCATTATCAGCAACTACTGAATCAAGGATCGCTGATAGGCGAGTTTTGATTTGCTCCTTTAGCCAGGTCTGCGCCGCGTTGGAATCCAAACTAAATGAACTGTAGCAAGCCCGACAGAGTGGTTATCTCTCTTGAATCACTTTAAGCAGAGCAAAAAGCTTCTAAAAGCTGAAAGCTTTTCACAATAGGCCGTCTAGCATATACACATCATTGTCAAATATTTGAAAATATTGGTAATGGAATGTATATGCTCAAGCTCAAGCTGTGTAAGGATTTCGTCGGTTTTAGCTAATTTATCCTTTCCTGAAATGATTAAAGAGGGGTATAAATAACCTCTCGGCAACACCAATCTGAAAGGAGTAATGGTTGAGTTGGTTTCTTGAAGACTAAAATGGAGCAGTCTAACGATTGAGTTCAGCGGCGTTCAACATTTTTGTATCTTACCGTCAACCTTTCTTCCGCCGCTGCAACGATTTGTTATGCACTACCGCACAGTCAATTTTCAGCGGCAGGGAAAAAACCATAGCGCCCTTCATTGGGATTTCCAGTAAAGTTCGTCAACGAAATTCTTTCTTCAATACCTTCTGGGGGAGGCTCATTCTCAATTATTAGAATTTGGCTATCATTGTAGTTATTAGCAAGATATTCATAAAAATTTTCTCTAAGCCCTACACCTTCCAAAAGGGCTTTATCTTCAGATGCTTCTGGTTGCCAGTAAGCTAATAAAGGCGAATCTAGCACTACAAACCCTGGATGGGATAGATTTCTCTCCTTACAAAAATCCATCAGCCCAATTGTCATAGCTGAATGGGTAACAGCTCTTAATCCTTTTCCTCTACTAGTACGAGGCTGTCCTCCTATAACCAAGTCTTTCCTTGCTTCATCAAATGAAACACGATCCGAACCAGGGAAATTCCACGCCTGAAGCAATCTTTGTACTGTTTCTGCAAAATCATCAAGAACTGATGTCGAGAGGTCTACCCGTGAATTAACAGTAGTAGAAGTCTCACTTATCTCAGCTAGTAGAGAAGCTCGTTTTTGCTGCATCTGCTCGATTCTGCTGAATGCATCAACGATACGTTGCATTTCACTAGATTGCTTGACAAGTTCACTGAAAGTATTCTGTGCATCACTAAGAGGAGAGTTTATTTCTTGTATTTCTTGGTTGAGGGACTGCAACTCAGGCTCAAGTTGCTCTCGTTGATTGGTCAACCCTTCTGCTTCAGCTCTTAAATCTTCTGCTGTTTGATCAAGCTCCTCCGAAAGCTGTTGCACCTTAGCAATTTCAACCGCTGCTGCATTGATAACATTTTCAATATCCCCATCACACATTTCAACTTGATGGTGCTCATTTGGTAAAGCACCACATAAAGGGCATGGTGTTCTCTCTAAATGAACAAAAAGTGAACCCGATTCTTCAATTGAAGTAAGTCGCTCAAGATCAATACGATAATGTTCCTGTAAAAGATCAAAACGGGATAAAAGGCTTGAGATCTCGTTAATTCTAGTAGTTAAGATTTCTTTGGATTCTGATATTTCACGACGACGCTCAATACGACTGTTTAAGTTCTGCTGAAATTGAGCAAGAATTTCTTGTTGTCTTTGCAATTGGTCTTCAAGAAAGGATATTCGCTCCTCAGCTTGAGTACGAGTAGTCTGAAAACTTTCCAATTCAGATTGCTGCTCTTGAATCAATTCTGTAATAAATTCAAGTTTGGCTCTATTGTTTTGCCGAGTTGTAACTATTTCACTCTGTATTCTAGCTTGCTCAACTAAAGCACTATCATCTACACCAGTCAGAAGTAGTTTAAATACAGAATACTCAACTGTGGCATTTTGATTTCTTCTAGATAGAATCGGAGAATTTCTCTTTATTATGTCATCTTCCTGAATTACAACTAACCTGACTAGATTACGGAAACTGAGGCTTTGTGTTTCACCTTGTCTATTTTTCTGAACACGCTTGTTTTCTAGTCCTATTAAAGATAAAAGATAAGTTGAAAGAGTTTCATGGTTTCCATGTTCATGTACTTCGCTAAGATTTATAGCCTCAACGTTAGGTTCATTTATTAACCATGCCCCTTCAAATCGATTGAAGCCTCCTCCACTTGTACTTCTTTGTAGTGTAAAAACCTCATTGTCTCTCGCCCTTAAAATAAGTCTTGCCTTATCATAACCATCGCGCTGAGGAATATCTCTAAGAGGATTATTATTTCTATCAACTTTGGCACCTAGAAGAAAATCAATTGCTTCCACAAGGAAAGATTTCCCTGTGTCTGATGCTCCCCGTACAACATTTAATCCCTCCCGAAATTCTAATGAAGCTGGAGGTTTATGAGGGCTGATGAAAGAGATTCCACCAAGTTGGAGAGGAGACCAGCTCATTATCTTTGCCTCCCTGGGATCTCTAATGGCTGAAATTGAGTAGACCAGTTCCGAAAGAAATTTTTTTCAATTTCCTTTAAATCATGAAGAGACGAATTACCAAATGCCTCAGCCACCCATTCTGCACGTTCCCTAAGTTGCGTAATGTACGGAGAACTAAGCATCGAAAGGAATGCACTTGCATTATCTGATGCTCGATATTCAAATCCATTGGACGAAACTAAATGTTCTACCAGACCACGACTGAGCATTAATAACAGTCCACGCTCAATCAATCCTCGCTTGACAGTCAGTTCACCTGAACGAAGTGGCAGTGGAGCGTGTAAACTATCTGGACCTTGAACATCACCTGAATGGACTGTGAAATAATCAAAGAAAACCAGGAACTGAAGATCAAGTGAGCGGGGATATACTGCCGTTAATATAATCAGAGATCTGATTCCAATTTCAAGTGGACTATTAAAAGGTGATGTCATATCACACCTCCTCATCCATCTGTACCCAGATCAATTGATCTTCATTAGCAAGCTGATGACAAATACCTTGCCTATCTTGTGTCTGAACAACACTCGCTAAAGGATTTGATACTATCGCGATTTGTGCAGATTGAGAAACTGTTGCTCTCATACGAGCCAATCCATCAACATGATCATTTTCATAGATGTCTACGACACCATGATAAATCTCTTGTTGCAACCTCTCAAAAGTCCCATCGGGCACAGTATCACGAGCATAATTGCGTAGATATTCTGCATGATAGAATCGTTCTCGCTGCCTTGAAAAATCATTTCTAAGAGCAGGTTTTGAAGACGCAGAAAGTTCTTCAATGTTATTGACAGATGTACCTAAATGATTTGAATAAGCGTTCAATAACTGCTTAATATAACGGCTTTCAGTTACAGCGTGGTCTTCTGGAGGAGCTGGAACTGCTGGTCTTGGAGGTAATCCCCCACCAAATCTGGTGGAATGAAAAGGTGTCTTAGAATGCTGCTCTATCATTTCCACAACCGATTTTGTTGAGAAAATGGAGAAATCAAAATCCTCAAACCAATCAAGTAAATCTTTTTCTAGTGGGATACTAGTATTTTGTGTAATCTTATCCTTGCAATATTTGTCCCAATTTGACTTGATACCTTGCTTAAGATCCGCCGGGTTACGAAGCAACCTAGTTAGGCTTGTGCCTATACCAAGAGGTGCAACAAAATAATACTTACGTGGAACAGAATAGTTTTTTTTGTATGAGTAATAGATAAGCTTGCCAAATTCAACCCAGATGTCACTTGGAGCAAGTGAATGATCGTAATGCTTGCATTGGTAATTATCCCATTCACCATCCAAGTTCTCGTCTGTTGTATAGCCAGCAATATCTATCCCTTGATCTCCTGCACCACCATAACGCTTAACACACACATATATATCTTTGAAGGAACTTGCCCATTCCTCTGTGAAAGATTCCCATTCTGCTGGGGAAAAGGTCGTAACACGAATTACTTTATCTATCGGAAGCCCAGTTGAGATATGCTCTGCCGATGGGCACAATACAGGTGCCTTTGGAGCAATTGGCTTCATGTCTTCGTCTGCTATCAAGGGCGTATTCCTATTACGATTTTTTGATCTGCCCAATTTTACTCTAGATAGGAAAGCAAGTCATGCTAATAGGGGGGGGCTGTTTGGTGCATAACGATTAATAGACTGAATTTTTCCGCCTAAGATCCCAAAATGGGCAGATAGGCAGAATGAATCAGCCTAAGATCCCAAATTCCTACTTATGCCGATTCTTTCCGTATAATATGCCATTTAAGCTGATTCGCGAGAATCTTTCCGCATAATTTCAGATTTCTTAAGGAGATGATCAAATGTACTATTGAATGTACAGTACATCTACCTATCTCTATGCAGCCACCTCCGCAAAAATTGCTGGATCAGGTACGGGATGCGATTCGCCTCAAGCACTATGCCTACCGCACTAACGACGATGATCTACACCCATGTGCTGAATCGGGGCGATCGAGGTGTCCGCAGTCCATTAGATAACTAACCAAACTGCGAAACACCGATGCTTCAACTGTTATCGCAGCCGTTCGCGACTGAGGATGCTGATGTATTGCCCGTCGGAATGCAAAATCTTCATCGGCTGACTCCAATGAATCCTGTCTGCAATGCGATGGACATGCAATTGATTAATCGTATCTTGAATGAATTCTGGATGACCGATTAAGTGGATCTGTAAGCGTTGTTTCTCATGTTGAATCCCACGATCGCTCCGATCGCTAGAACCTTTCGCCATATTGTGAGCTTCTCCTTGTAGTGAACCTAAGAAGCCCCAAAATTTAGAGCCACCCCGTTTGACATCACAAACAAGAGTGGCTCGGTCAGATGTTAAAATCCTCATCAAGCCTCCTTGCTGCACTCTCAGCGAGGGGGAATAGCTACCCGGAGTTGCGTCAACAACGAAGGGTAGTGCTCTAAATTGTTGGGAACCCAGCGACCCCATGCTTCATGCCGACCCGTCAAAGAAGGATGTCCATGGCGATCGCTATGAGAAACACACTACGAACAAAGTAGCGGCCTTGTCAATCCGTGGTTAAAAACTTGAATTTGGGTATCATTCAGCACCCGTATTCTGGATGCTGTGCAACCTTATCTCTGTGCTGTGCAACTTTATCTCTGTGCTGTGCAACTTTATCTCTGTGCTGTGCAACTTTATCTCTGTGCTGTGCAACTTTATCACAGTTACAATTGCAATCCGTTCAATTGCTTCTTTTTAAATCCCGATCGATATCCGACAACGCTTTTTTAAGCCGCTGACAAAATTGGCGATGGGTCTGTCCATTACTGCCCAAAATACCCCCCCATTGATTAACATCCGCTTGGTTATAGAGCAACGGCATTTTGTCGAACCGCGTCAACATTCCCCCCGCCTCATGCAAAATCAGATCCGGCGCAGCAAAATCCCAATCCTTCGGTGCAGAAGTGCCTGAAAGTGAAATGTATAAGTCAGCAGATTGATCAACAATAGCAGCAACCTTGCAACCCACACTCCCGATCGAAATTTGGGAATCAAACGTAAACTGCTCCAGCAATGCTTCTAAGCGTGCGCTGCGATGGCTACGACTGGCCACTAAAATCATCTCTTCTAACTTCCGTTTCCGAGATGCCTTCACCCCCTTCGGCTTGCCCCCTTGCGTTTCCACCCAGGCCCCCTGCTCCGCGATCGCACTGTAGAGCTTACCCATCGCCGGACAGGCCACCACCGCCACCACTGGACGGCCTCGGTGCACCAGCGCAATATGCACCGCGTATTCCCCCGTATTATTGATGTAATCCTTCGTTCCATCCAACGGATCAATAATCCACACCCAATCCTTACCCAGTCGTTCCTCCGGAGCCTGCGTTTTAAACGTCTCTTCACTCAGGTAGGCAAAATCATCCACCCCCAGTTGGAACTGCAACATGGTTAGAATATGTTGATTCGCGGCCAAGTCTGCGGTCGTTACCGGACTATCGCTCGTACCACTGATCTCAAAATCCCCCGATCGCACCTGCAATAAAATATCCGCCGCTTGCCAGCCGACCGTTCGAGCCAACGTGCACAATTCTCCTAAGCGTTCTGCGATCGCCATACTGTTTCCCACCCCTTCCAACCAATCGAGCAGACCACACGCTGCCCCAACGATAACCCAACAAAAAAGGCACAGCAGCGCTATGCCTCCCTAGTGTATTCTGTCTTATCGATTTCGCTTAATTTGTGTTGCTTGATATCAAGACCTTCACCAGCGGCCCCCTCAAATTCCAGTATCAAGCATCCTGAACCGACTGGCCGATCGGCTCAAAGGCAGAGATCCAATAGCGACGGCAACTCCAGAGTAACCCGGCCCCAACAGCAAGGTAAATCAACCCGCGCACCTCAAAGCTGACCCCCACTGCTCGCAGGACAATCCCAATGCCCATCATGGCCACAATCAGCCCGATCGTTTTAGCCCCAAACATTTGGAAAATACTCTTAAACGGATTCGGTTCTTGAAGACTGTCTACCCGATCGATGACCCGTCCAGCGGTTTTGTCCAGTATCAGCTTGCCCTTCATCAGTCCCACCGCTAGGGCGATCGCGCCAATGCTGAGATGGCGGGGATCCAAATCACCTAGGTACGGAAAATGGAACCAAAAAACACTGCCCATCGTGAGCAGCCCTGCGCCCACCAAGGTCCAAATGGATGCGGCAATCCAGAGGTGCTGCTGTCGATTCAGTCCACTCCAACGACCTTCCATAGGGTATCTCCGGAAATGTAACGAAACGATTAACAATTATAGACGCTGGGGGAAACCAGTGCTAGGGCGATTCCAAAAAGAGGCCACCCACAGGGCAGCCTCCCAATGTCTTCAAAATTAGACGACTTAAATTAGACAACCCGGCTTGACATCAGCGAGTCCCGTCGGATTAAGTCCCGCCGCAAGTCTGCCAACGCCTAAGCCAGGGGTGTATGTTCCCGCTCGACAATGCGAGGTTCGCTCGCTTCGCTGAAGAGGGCGTTATAAACCCAACCTGCCAGCAACGCGCCCACAATCGGTGCAACCCAGAACAGCCACACTTGACTAAATAATTCTGCGCCAGCAAAAATTGCGGGACCAGTACTACGAGCCGGATTTACAGACGTATTCGTCACTGGAATGCTGATTAAGTGAATCAAGGTTAAACCCAGCCCGATCGCCACAGGAGCCAGTCCTTGGGGAGCACGCCGATCGGTGGAACCCAAAATAATCATCAAGAAAAAGAACGTCATCACAATTTCCGTAAGCAGGCAAGCAGCTAGGGAATAGCCCGCCGGAGAATGGCTCCCAAACCCGTTGGTGGCAAGGGGATTGCTGCCAGTCAGGACAAAATCAGGTCGGCCACTGGCGATCAAAAAGATAATACCAGCGGAAGCCGTGGCTCCGAGCACTTGGGCCACGATGTAGGGCAACAGGTCAGAAGCGGGGAAGCGTTTGCCTGCCCACAGCCCAAAGGAAACCGCAGGGTTGAGATGGCATCCGGAAATATGCCCGATCGCGTAGGCCATGGTCAGCACAGACAGACCAAAGGCGATCGCCACCCCCAACGCCCCAATTCCCGTGGGTAGGGTGCCAATCACCTTGCCCGCATTATCCGCCAGCGTAGACGAAGCAAAACTCGCAGCCAGTACGGCACTGCCACACCCGCCAAGAACGAGCCAAAACGTCCCAAAAAATTCTGCGGCACAGCGTTTCATTAATGACATAGGCAAGACTCCTTGTTGTTTGAATTGATGCTTCGACAATAATAAGGATCTCAGGAGAACTACTGAGCTCTACGATCGTTCAATCCAGATAACCTCTGGGACTGCCATGGTAATTATCGTAGAACTGACATTGCAATTCTGCGTTACATCTATCTATCCAAATCGATTTATTGATCAAATACCTCTATCCTAAGGAAGTTCTAAGCTCCAAGACCGAGTCCCTAAGAAATTACAGGCGAAAGTCGCCGTTTGTGCTGCAAAATCTAAGGAATTTATAAAATTTTGCTGCAAAATAGCGTAACAGAAGGCCCCATGGAAAATGTCCCCTGCGCCGAGGGTGTCTAGGGGGGCGATCGACGGCGGGTGCAGGAATTGCAGCGTGGGATGTGCTGAATCACACCAAATGATCGGCCCTGCTCCCTGGGTAATGGCGAGGTGGACAATGCCAAACTGCTGCAAGTACGCCAAGACTTCTGCCTGACTGGCGCAACCGGGAGGCTGGAAATTGGCGGAACAAATGGCATAGTCCACCTGGGGCAAAACTTGGTCAAATCCGGGTTTCCAACTGCCGCCATCGATGACTACAGGAATCCCTAAGCGTTTCGCTTGCTGGGCGATCGCCGCACTCAGCGCCATTTGATGCCCGTCGATCAAAACAATATCAGTATCTCCTAGCAGCGCTTGTAAGGTTTCAGGGGAAAGACTCTCGGCGGAAACCTGGGTTCTTTGGGCATTGAGGGAAATGACCGATCGATCCCCCGTGGCCTGGGTAATGACGATCGATGACACTGGGGGAGAAGCCGTCTGCTCTGGTGTCAAATCGATTAAATGCACCCCACAATTGCTCAAATCAGCCTGAATCAGTGACGTAATGGGGTGTTGTCCCACTGAACTCAGCAAAGTGGCCTCTCCCCCCAATGCCGCAAACGCCACCGCTGCATTGGTCGCAGGCCCCCCAGCGGAAATGAGCGACTCGATCGCCACGACTTTCTCGTTCGCTTGGGGCGGTGCCTCTGCAAGGTAGATGAAATCCACGGTGGTTAACCCTATAAATAATCCCCGTCCCATGGCCCTTGTCTCCCCGTAATCTATCCTCAGATGGCCCATTTTCCCCTATGATGCCTCCATGGAAATTTGTGCAGGCACGTTATATCTCGTCGGAACGCCGATCGGAAACCTGGAGGACATGACCTTTCGGGCGATTCAGGTATTGCAACAGGTGGATTGGATTGCTGCGGAGGACACCCGCCACACGGGCAAGCTGCTCCAGCATTTCCAAATCAAAACCCCGCAATTGAGCTACCACGAACACAACCGCACCGCGCGGATCCCAGAGTTGCTCGATCGCCTACAACAGGGAAAATCGATTGCCTTGGTGACCGATGCGGGGATGCCCTGCGTTTCGGATCCGGGCTATGAATTGGTGAAAGCCTGTGCCGAGGCGGGATTTCCCGTAGTCCCGATTCCGGGCGTCACGGCAGCGATTACGGCCTTGGCCGCGTCGGGGTTGCCCTCCGATCGCTTTGCCTTTGAAGGCTTTTTACCTGCCAAAAATAAGGATCGAGATCGGGCTTTAGAAGCCTTGCAAGCGGAAACCCGCACGTTAATTTTCTACGAAGCGCCCCATCGCCTGCGGGAAACCCTCGCGTCATTGCAATTGGCCTTTGGCGACGATCGGGCCATTTCGATCGCACGGGAACTGACGAAACTCCATGAGCAATTTTGGCGCGGGACGATCGCAGCGGCAATCGCCTACTACAAAACCCGCGACCCCCAAGGCGAATATACCTTGATCGTTGCGGGTGCAGTTCCGAAAGCCGTGGAGCTAACGGAGGCGGTATTAAAAGCAGAATTGCTGGCGTTATTGCAGCAGGGGTTATCCCGATCGCAGGCCAGTCGTCAGCTTGCACAACAAACAGGAATGGCTCGCCGTCCGTTGTACCAATTAGCTTTGGAATTACCGGATGAGGACGAAGCCGATTGAATTTGCTCGTCATTGCGAAAGATCTGATCCCCCTAAATCCCCCTACCCTGCGGGAAGCAGAGCTACAAAAGGGGGACTTTGAGTCAATTCAGGCTCAGGCTAGAGAGTTTAAGATTATTTCTCAGTTTTACCTCAATTTTCTCCAGTTCCCCCCTTATTAAGGGGGGCTAGCGATTATCTTGAAAGTCAAGTAGGTTGGGGCAGAACTTGCCCTGGATTAGCTATGGCCGCAGGGTTCCAGAAGGTTCCCTGCTTGACCATGGCATTGAGA